>JAGPKW010000028.1 GCA_018053685.1 Patescibacteria group bacterium | reverse complement strand
ATCTTCTCCTAATATGTTTTTTATAATCTCTATTATTTTCCCAAAAAAAATTTCTTTATTGACTTTAGATCCAATATCTGACTTATTTTGATATTTATTTTTTAATACTGAAGATATATTATCCATTCAAAGATTTTTTTAATTCATCTAAAAAAATTTTTTTTGGTATAAATTCATCAAAAGTATTAATTACTTGCCCATTTTTAAATAGTTTCATATTAGGTATACGCCTTATTTCATATTCTATTGCAAGCTCTAGGTTTTCATCTATATTAACTTCATATATTTTAATTTTCCCTGATAGTTCTTTACTTACTTCTTCTAAGACTAAATGCATCATTTTGCATGAGCCACACCATTCTGCGCTAAAATCGACTAATACTGGTAGTTGAGAATTAAATACCTCTTGGTTAAAATTTTCTTTTGTTAATTTTGTTATCATTTAAATTGTTTTATTATATTTTTTATTTTATTTTATTTTTATTGGATATGCATTTATCTAGTTCTTCTACCATTTTATCTGTTATAGATAATATTGCAGCCTGAACTGATTTTAATTGAATAAAAATTTTTTCGCAATTTTCGTTATTGTCCAACATTCTATTTATGCCATTTAGTTGGCCTATTATATTATTTATTCTTTGTTGTTTTGTTTTCATATTTAAATTATATCACAGGGGGGAGGGTGTCAATAGATTTTTATTATTTACAAAATGGATATTATTTGTAATAATATATCTATTCTATTTGGCGACTTGGCCGAGGGGTTAGGTAGCGGTCTGCAAAACCGTCCACACCGGTTCAACTCCGGTAGTCGCCTCCATATAAAATATAAAATAAATTAGAATTTAAAAAGGGGTTGCCCCCTTTTTATTTATTAGCTTGAGTACCATGTGCATTATAGAATTCTATCGCTACTTTTAATTCTTCTGATTTACTTTTTCCTGCATATTCTTCTATGCTTATATCTTGTTTATATGCTTCCCATGCATCTACAAGTGCTTTAGCTCCAGCTCTAGTTCCCATAGGATGAGAGTGCACACCAGCCCCCATTGTTGTTATAAAATCTATAGTGCCTATTAAATCTGTAAATGGTTTTAATAAAACTGGATTTAATCCACCTGATATTATTGGACAAGTTTTTTTTATAAATCTCCAATCTTTACTTTTTTCTTTATTCTTATTTTTTACTTTGTCTGCTATTATTGCTTTTACTCCACCATTCCATAATTTATTTTCTTGTTCTATTTGTATGGCTATATCTTTATCTACTTCTGGTGCTTTTGCCCATACTTGATCAAAATAGCTTCTAGATGTTTTTTCTGTAACCTCAAATTTTAGTTTTAAAGCTTCATGCGCTGCTGTTATATCTTCTGCTGGGGATCCTGCCATTTTTCCAACACCTGCTGTCCCTGTATGTATTCCTGATGCACCAGCTAATTTTGCCATTTTAGTAAGAACTGGGACTGAAAAACCTATAGGGTTTTCATCTCTTGTAAATGCTCCATGACCCGCTCTGTGAAAATGTAAAAATACATTTGGATATTTTCTTCTGACAGTTTGAACAGCCATCCAACCTGCTGTTATGCCATCTACCAGAAACGCATATGAACCTGGTTTCATAACTTTACTGACATATTCTGCTCTTTTTAGCATTGTATCATAATCACTTGCTGAAATATTAAATGAGTGTATTTTTGTTTGCCCTGTTACTTCTTCTGCTTTATCCATTGCCATTCTTATATTATCTACCATTTTTTCATATGGGCAGAATGGTTGATCTGCTTGTGGCTCATCATTTTTTACAAACATCCCACCACCAACCCAGAAGTCATAACAAACTTCAGCGTATTCTGATGGAGTTAATCCTATTTTTGGTTTTATAATAGTTCCTAAAATAGGGGAGTCATAAATATTAAGATAATCTCTCATATCATCTATCGTATATGATGGACCATCATATTGCTCCATCATTGCTGATGGAAACCAAACATCTAACAATTTACATTCTTTTAAAGACCCCATTCCAAAAATATTTCCTGCTATATATGTCATTATATTTTGTATGTTTCCGCCTCTATCAAAAATACTCCATGGATAAGCTATCCAGAATAATTTTTTGTCTTCGTCAAATTTATAGGCAACAGCATTATGAGCTGTTGAAAAATTTGTTACTGTTCCAACTTTTATATTTGATCCAGTAGATGATTCTGCACATAATTCTGAAACCTCTCCTAAAAGATCATCTTTGTATGAGTCTATTTTAAAGACTGCAAGCATATACTCTCCAGTATCTACTTTTCGGCCTATATCAATATAATCTTCTTGCATATTATTTTTATTAAATTTAGATGTTTATATATTATATATTTTATCATTTTTGAGAAAGAAAATAAAAACTCTTATTTAATTATCTCCTTATATTTTTCTAATTCAGAAATATTGCTACTTAATATATTCTTTGCTTCTATGCGTGATATGTTATATGATTGCCATTTTGAATAATGTGCAGAATTAAGATTATTATTGAGCCAATATAGTTTATATGCAAGAGGGGCTTTAAGATCATTATTTAATATATTTAGCATTTTGCTTGTTTCTACTATTGCATCACTTGATAAAGAGCCTAAGTAATAAGAATCTAATTTACCTGTATTATTAAAACGTTCTATATTTTTATTTGCTATAAATACATCAGGATTCAAAATATTCATAGTTATCAAAAATATAATAGTAGATAATAGGACATTAAATGCAAACGTATTTTCTTGTTTATTTTTATATATTTTATAAAGCAATAGTAAAAATATAACAGTCAGTAGAATAATAAAGGCATGGCTATATAATCTTAGTGTTGTGAACCCATAAGCTTCTTCATATAGAGAGAGACGAGTAAAGGCAGATATCATTATAACAACAACCTGTATTACTAATGCAGTACTTAATATTTTAAATGTTAATGAATATGTAGATGTTTTTCTTTTAATATATTTTTCTGTGGATAATAATATAACAAACGATAATATTGCTACAAGTATTAATTCAAAAAATCCTTTTCTTGCATATTCAGCATAAGTAAATCCTTGCATAGATATATTGCTTTCCCCGCCAAATAGATATGTAATTTGTATAATTATGAAAAGTAAAAATAGAATATTGATTGATCCTAAAATAATATAACTTTCTATAGTGTTTACATTATTATTTTGATTTTTTAATTTTGGTTCTTGTCTTTCTTTTCTATCTTGGAAAATATATGAATATACTCCTATATAGATAACCGCCACAACAATTATAAGAATAAATCTAAATATTAATTCTGGCCCTGAATTAATATTAATTAAACTTGATATATATTTTTTAAAAATTAGATCTGCTGAAGAAAATAGTATTAAGAAAGTAAACAAAATAGGTATAGCTATTATTATACCTTTTATAACATGTGTTGTTTTTTTATTTTCATTTTGTGTATTTTGTAATGAAAAAAAAATTAGATATAGTTTCTAAAAATGGATGGATAAATTGCAATGGTAAAAATAATATTTTTAGATAGTCCATTATACAAAAATCCTTGGTATTATTATTTAATGATATTTCTGCAATAATTAATAGAAGTATTAATGAAGCTAGCATATTTAAAAATGTTAGTAGTGTGCTAGCTCTTATAAACACCATCATGCTAAAGAATGTTAAAGGAATTAAAAGCCAAATAACCTGTTTATTTATTTTCTTTTTAGAAAAATATGAAATTATGAATAAACCAAGTATATTTAGGACAACATATATTAGAAAAGAAATACCAGGTATTTTTTGATAAAAAAAATAATTAAAAATTAAACCTAGGATTGATGATATAGATATTATACTTATAATTTTAGAAGCAAGGTTATTTGATTCCATTATATTAATTTATTTGTTTTTATTATTATATATGAAATAAAAAATACTGGAAGTAATTAAATTATTTCCAGTATTCTGGTAATTCAGATTGGATTGGTTACACTTTTGTACCTATTAAGTCTAGAATATTAGAATTGTGCATGGAAATCGTTGGAGGACCGAAATAAATGTACTTAATGAAGATACAGAAAAAGAATATCAGAAAGTGAGTTATAGCACAAAATACTCTGAGGAACTTGGGAGATATATTATAGAGGAATAAAGAGGTACTATGATAAATAAAAATAAAAAGGTAATTTTAAATTTATCTTGACATATTTTATAAAAAGTGTTATCCTAAAAATAGATTTATTTTTATAAATCTCCCTATCTCCGGGCAGGAGAAATAAGTTTTGGCGAACAGCCAAAAAAGAGTCTTTTATGAAGTATGGTAAGATTTCGTTGGGTCAAATTGAGGCTCTTGTTAATGATGTGGGAGGAGAAGTTGGAGTAAGTCTTTTTCTGAAAGGAAAGATTTCTATTTCTTGCATTAAGGAGGAGGATGTTTGGGAGCGGATTTCCAATTTTAAAAATTATCAAACTTCAAATATTGATAATTTTGACATTTCGCAGATGCCTCATGATCAAAGGTATGCTATCCTTGATCAAGAGGAGATGACTATCTACTCTTATACCCACGTAAGTCCTGATATGGTTATCGAAACCATTGAAGAACATATGAGTTTCAAGTATCACATTTATATTCATGTAATAGGGTAGTTATTTATATAGGTAAGCAAAAACCTTTAACTTAGCCAGGTACCAACAAGGGTGAGCCCACCTGCAAAAATGGGCTTTTTTATTTTGTAAAATATCAAACAAAATAAAATAATTGGCTAATTTAACCAATTATTCTGTAACGGTCGGGGAGACAGGACTTGAACCTGCGACCTCATGGTCCCAAACCACGCGCTCTAGCCAACTGAGCTACACCCCGATTTATAATAAATATAGTATATTTTATTTATATTAAATAGTCAAGAAATGACTTCTGGTGCGCCCTGTAGGACTCAAACCCACAACCCCCTGGTCCGAAGCCAGGTGCTCTATTCAATTGAGCTAAGGGCGCAAGTAATATATAAATTATAGTTTTAAAAGTAAATAAATCAATAGTTTACGTTTTTCTAATTTTTGATATTTGACCAAACTATATATAATGTTAAAATTATATTAAAGAATATTAAAATAAAAATATAGCTAATAATATTGAAGATATAAAATCAAGAATAGATATAGTTGATTTTATATCAGAATATGTACAATTAAAAAAGATTGGGACAAATACTTATAGAGGTTTATGCCCGTTTCATAATGAAAAAACTCCGTCTTTTATGGTTTCAGAGGATAAACAAATATTCCATTGTTTTGGATGTGGTGCAGGAGGCGATGTTTTTAAGTTTTTGATGAAGATAGAAAATATAGAATTTATTGATGCATTAAAAATTTTAGCAAAAAAAGCAAATGTTGAATTGGATTTTGAAAAAAACTTTAGACAGCAAGATCAATCTAGAAGAGCAACTTTAATAGACATATTAAGTCTTTCTGCTAAATATTATAACTATATTTTATTAAATAAAAGCGAGGGTAGAGTTGGTTTAGAATATTTATTAAATAGAGGTATTAAGAAAGAAACTATAGAAAAATTTAAATTGGGATTTTCTTTAAATTCATGGGATTCATTATTTAATTTTTTAAAGAGAAAAGGATTTAAAGAAGAAGATATTTTTTTAGCAGGGTTGGTTATAAAAAACAACAATAATGGATATTATGATAGATTTAGAAATAGAGTTATGTACCCTATATTTAATTTATATAATGATGTTGTTGCATTTGGTGCTAGAATATTAGTAGATAATAAAGACGAGCCTAAATATATTAATTCTCCACAAACTGAAATTTATGATAAAAGCAATATTTTGTTTGGATTAAATTTTGCAAAAGAATATATTAAAAAAGAAAATTGTTCAGTTATTGTAGAAGGATATATGGATTGTATTTCTTCACATCAAGCAGGTATACAAAATGTAGTTGCAACCACTGGTACTGCTTTAACAAATGGGCATATTAAATTGTTAAAAAGATATTCTAATACTATTTGTTTTTCTTTTGATCAAGATTTAGCAGGGCAAAATGCTACTGAAAGAGGTGTTGATATAGCCTTGACAAATGATGTTGATCTAAGAATAATTACATTAAAAGGTACAGGATTCAAAGACCCAGATGAGTGTGTCAGAGCTAATCCTGAGACTTGGAAGACTGCAATAGATCATTCTCAGCCATATTTAGATTTTTATTTTGATAAAATTAAAGAGGAATATAATAAAATTGCTGAAAAAGCTACGCCAAAAGATGTAGATAGAATAGTAGATCCATTTTTAAATAAATTGAGCAAAATAAAATCTAGTATAGAAAAAGATTTATGGCTTAAAAAAATCATGAAAGATTTTGATATTAGCAGAGAAGCGCTGGAGGAGAAATTAAAAGTTCATGAAAACAGTAATAAGAAATTTATTAATGAAAGTAAAGTTGATGCTATAAATATAGGGAAGAAAGATCCAAATTTAGAGTTGCAAGAATTTTTGATTTCAAACGTTTTAAATAATAAGAAATTAATTCCAATATTAGTAAAATTAAATCTAGATATTTTTACTGATCAGAGGATCAAAAGCATTGCTGAGCTTTTAATAAAATGTTATAATGAACATTGTAAAGATCCAATAGAATTTATTTTATCTAATTCTAATAATGAAAATAGGGATTACATAAATTATTTATTAATACTAGGCGAGAAAATAACGTCTGAACAATTTTTTAGTTCATTAGATTTAAAGAGAGAATTAAAACATACTATATTCAAATTGTGTAAAAATTATATAAATCAAGAGCTAAAAGATATAAGACATAAAATATCATTAGCAGAGAAAGCGAATGATAAAGAACAATTATTGCTTTTAAATCAACAACTCCTATCAAAAGTAGAAGAATTAAGAAAATTAGAAGCAAGCCAAAAATAAAGAGATATATAAAATAAATAAAAAATAAATGCCAAAAATTATTACTGATTCATCATATAAGGAATTAGAACCTGTTAATGATTCTGTTAAGAATGTAGATGATATAGACGAGTTGCTTGATAGCTCTGATGATAATGAATTTGATTTTCAAGAAGAATTAAAGCCTCAGCAAATAAATTTACGGGTAACAAATAACCCATATTGGGATGCGAATGCAGCAAGAAAATTAATAGATAAAGGTAAAATTCGTGGGTTTATAACCGAGGATGAGGTTTTGTATTCTTTGAATAATCTTGAATACTGCGTTAATGAACTTGAAAATTTTTTAAATACATTAGATATATTAGGTATAGAATTTATAGAGAGTAGTGAAAGTTTATTGCCTAATCCAAAGGATAAAGAAGAGAATAAAGTAGTCACTAGTGAGGATAGTAATGAAAAAACTATTGGTAAAAGGAAACGCAAGAAAGAATTAGAAGTAGACAAATTAAGCGAAGAAGAAGACTCTATGTTTTCTGATCTTATACAAATGTATTTAAAGGAAATAGGTAGTGTGCCCTTACTTACATATTCTGAGGAAATGGCTTTAGCTAAAAGGAAAGATAAGGGTGATGAAATTGCTAAACAAAAATTAATACAAGCTAATTTAAGATTAGTTGTATCAATTGCTAAAAAATTTACTGGGAGAAAGTTGTCTTTATTAGATTTAATACAAGAAGGTAGCATAGGCTTATCACGTGCTGTTGAGAAATTTGATTATAGAAGAGGATATAAATTTTCTACTTATGCTACTTGGTGGATTAAACAGGCAATAACAAGAGCTTTAGCTGATCAATCCAGAACTATTAGAATTCCTGTTCATATGGTTGAGACTATAAATAGATTTCAACAAGTTCAGAGAAGGTTATTACAAGAGTTAGGCAGGGAACCATTGCCAGAAGAATTGGCTGATGAAATGAATGAAGACATAAAAAAGATAAGACATATAATAGATATATCGCAAGATACAGTTTCAATTGAAACTTCCATAACAAATAAATCAGATGATAAAGAAAGCACTCTTGCTGATTTTATAGAAGATAAAAAGACAGCATCACCAGTAAGACTTATTCAGCTTGAGTTATTGAAGAACTATATTGAAGAAATAATTAGCGAATTACAGCCAAGAGAAAAGAAAATATTAGAGATGAGATTTGGTTTAACAGATGGTGTTACTCATACATTAGAAGAAGTTGGTCAAGAGTTTGGTGTAACAAGAGAGAGAATAAGGCAGATAGAGGCAAAAGCCTTAGATAAAATTAGAAAAAGTCATAAAATTAATAAAGTCCAAGATTATTAATAAAAGTTTATGAAATTAGTTTTCAATGGTGCTGCACAAGAAGTAACAGGTTCTTGTTTCCATATTATTACAAATTCTGGTAGCCAGTATCTTGTTGATTGTGGGTTATTCCAGGGAAGTTATGAAAATGATCAGAAAAATGCACAAGATTTTAATTTTAACCCTAAAAATATAGAGGCTATATTTTTGACTCATTCACACTTGGATCATGCTGGCTTAATACCAAAGATGTATAGACAAGGGTTTCGTGGTAAAATTTTTGCTAC
>JAGPKW010000027.1:6856-9104 GCA_018053685.1 Patescibacteria group bacterium | reverse complement strand
TGTACTCCAATGTTTTCTAAATTAGCACAATTTCTTTTTGATTACTATCAAATACCGCCAGATAGGAAATAAAATTATGTTTACAATACAAATATATAAAAATAGCACAACACAAGACATACAAGAGTTTTTATTAAATCATAAAAATTCCTCATTTTTTCAGTCAGAAATATGGGCGCAGTTTAATAAAGATTATTTTCATAAGAATTATTATTTTATTTCAGTTAAAGATGGTAATGAAATTAAATTAGCATCATTAATACTAGAAAATAACTTGTTTTTAAATTATAAATACCTTTATTGCCCAAGTGGTCCTATATTTGATTTTAATGATATTGATGCATTTGTTTTTTTTATTAGTAAAATAAAAGAAATAATTGGCGGTAATATTATATTTCTTAGAGTAGAGCCAAAAATAGATTATAGTAAGATAAAACCAAATAAAAGAGACTCATATGAAGTTGTAAAAAATTTGTTTTTAAAGCAATTGGGGTTTAAAATATCTATAGATCAAAAGCAGCCGGAAACTAGTTTAGTTATAGATTTAGAAAATAAAACAGAAGAAGAGGTGTTAAAACAAATGAAGGAAAAAGGTAGATATAATATTAAGATAGCAGAAAGAAATAATATTATAGTAAGAAGAACTAATGATATAGATAGTTTTTATTCTTTAATGCAGGAGACAACTAAAAGAGATGGTTTTTTTGCAAATGATAAGGAATATTATTCAAAATTATTAAATTATTCAGATAATATTTATCTTTATTCTGCTTACTATGAGAATAAAGTTATAGCATCTGCGATTGCTGCATTTTATGGTGATAAAGTTATATATTATTACGGTGCATCAACTTCAGATGAAAAATATAGGAAGATGATGGCCCCATATATATTGCAATGGTCTATGATAAAAGATGCTCTATCTATGCACTATAAATATTATGATTTTTTAGGGATATCCCCAAGCATAGATAATATAGATAATAATTATTATATATTTAATGGATTAAAAGAATATATTTTTAAGAATAAAAATGATGCGGAAAGATTTATCACAAAACATAAATTTTATGGGATAACTCAATTTAAAACTAGATTTGGAGGAAGGACAGTTAGTTACGTTGGTGCCATTGATAAAGTATATAATGCACCAATATATTATATTTTAGATTTTCTAAAAATTTTAAGGAGAGTTCTTAGAAAAATTACTAAAAGGAGAATTTAAATATAAGGTATAGCCTCATATTTTTTATTGTGGAAAAACAGATTTAAAATATAAATAAAATGATATAATGTATTTATGAATTAATTATATATGAAAGCTATTTTATTAAAAATTCTAAAATTTTTTTCTACTAGGGTTATAAAAAAATATAAACCAACGGTAATAGGCATAACGGGTTCTATAGGTAAGACAACTACTAAACATGCTATAAATGAAGTTTTAAAAAACAGATATAGAGTAGGGGCTTCTGTTAATAGCTTTAATACTGAAATAGGCTTACCTATAACAATATTGGGTTTAAATAATTCTAAATCTATTTTTGTCTGGATTAAAAATATTTTTAAATCTATTAAGTTATTAATAATAAAAAATAAAAATTATCCAGAAATTTTAATATTAGAGATGGGAGCTGATAAAATCGGTGATATATCATATTTAATAAGTATAGTTAAACCTAATATATCGATTCTCACAAATATTGCACCCGTTCACGTTGATCAATTTAAATCTTTAGAAAACATATATAAAGAGAAGATTAAAATATTTGATTTTAATGATATAACTCAAAAGAAAATTGTTAATATAGACAATGATTTAATCAGAGAAAATTTATTAAGGTCAAATAATCTTGGAAAGGTTATAACATATGGGACCAATGATGATGCTATGATAAGAGCATATAATATAGAGGAGAAAAATTGTTTTGATGAAGATTTTACAACGGGCATAGAATTTGATGTTGCATATAATAATAGTGAAACACATGTTAGGATGCAGTATATTATAGGTAAACATCAAGTTTATTCTATTTTAGCAGCTTTTGCTGTGGGTATTTTATTTGATTTAAGATTAGATGATATAAAAAATTCGTTAGAAGATACAAGAGGAGAGAAGGGCAGAATGTCATTAATAAAAGGTATAAAAAATACTTGGATAATAGATGATACATATAATTCATCGCCAGTTGCTTGCAAAAGTGCAATAGAAACATTAAGTAATTCTATGAATCTTGGTAAAAAAATT
>JAGPKW010000027.1:0-6756 GCA_018053685.1 Patescibacteria group bacterium | reverse complement strand
TTAGAATATAAAGGTAAATGCGTTGAAGTCGTTCCGCACATACCAGAAGAAGTTATAAGGAGAATAAAAATAGCGCAAGAAAAGAATAATGCCGATATAGTAATAATAGAAATAGGGGGAACTGTAGGGGAATACCAAAACTTACTGTTTTTAGAAGCTGCTAGAATGATGAAGATGCAAAATCCGCAGGATGTTATGTTTGTTATGGTATCTTTTATGCCCATACCTTCTGTTGTTGGAGAGATGAAAACTAAACCTACCCAATTTGCTGTTAGAAGTTTGAATTCTGCGGGCATACAGCCGGATATACTATTATGTAGAGGTGCTAAACCTTTAGACGAGCCAAGAAAGGAAAAGCTTGGGATTTTTTGTAATGTTGTAAAAGATAATATAATTTCAGCACCAGATGTTGAATGTATATATGAAATTCCAATCAATTTTGAAAAAGATCATTATGGAGATAGAATATTAGATATTTTAAAGTTGGAGAGGTATAAAAATAAAATAGAAGATCATGAGTCTTTCGAAGAGTGGGTAAATTCAGTAGATAAAATAAAAAAGATAACAAAAACAGTAAAAATAGGCATTATAGGAAAGTATTTTACAACAGGGGATTTTGTTTTGAAAGATTCATATATATCTGTAATAGAGGCTATAAAACATGCTGCATGGTATTATAATATTAATCCACAAATAGATTGGATAGATTCTACAATATATGAGCAAGATATTAGTTTATTAGAAGGTCTGTCGAAATATAATGGTATAATAATTCCAGGAGGCTTTGGTAGTAGAGGTGTAAATGGCAAAATTAATGCTATAAAATATATACGAGAACATGATATTCCGTTTTTAGGTTTATGTTATGGTATGCAACTTGCAACAATAGAATTTGCAAGGGATGTATGTGGCTTATATGATGCCAATACAGAAGAAATAGATTCATCTACAAAAAATCCTGTAATTCATATAATGGAAAGCCAAAAAGAAAATATAGCAATAAAAAAATTCGGTGGCAGTATGAGACTTGGTGCCTATCCTTGTAAATTAAATAAGAATTCTATTTGTTATACTTTATATAATACAGAATTAATTTCAGAAAGACATAGGCATAGATATGAATTTAATAATACTTATAGGGACTTATTTGAAAAAAATGGTTTATTGATAGCTGGTACATCCCCTGATAATAGTTTAGTTGAAATAATAGAATTAAAGGACCATAAATTCTTTATAGGTACGCAATTTCATCCAGAATTAAAATCTAGATTCCTAGATCCTCATCCCATATTTAAAGGTTTTATAAAAAGTATGATATAATTTTATATATAATATAATTTATATATGTCCAAGAAAAAAATTATAGTATTATTAATATCATTAGTATCATTTGGGGTTTATTTTAATTTTGTTTATGCTGACCAAAATAGTATTGATCTAAATGATCCAACAGCTGAGGGTAATCAATATTTAGAGCAAATAGTTACAAAGACAGGTCAAAAAGAAGTTAGTTCTGTCCCAACTGTTTTTAATAGAGCAATACAGATATTTTTAGGCTTGTCATCAACAATATTTTTAATATTTTTAATAGTTGGAGGCTTTCAATATTTGGGATCAAAAGGGAATATAAATGAGATAAATAAATCTTTTAATTTAATAAAAACTGGAGCAATAGGGTTAGCTGTTATTTTATTAGCTTATACAATTACTAGGTTTGTATTATCTCAAATAAATAGCATAGGTAAGTGAAAATATATGAATATGAAAAAATATAAAATATTATTAACTGTTATTAGTTTAATCATAGTATTTAGTAGTTTTGTAGTTAATGCCATTGGTTCATTAGATAGTATTAATAATATAGATAATACTAAAAGTTCATCAAAAGATATTTCAGAAGAAGCTGGGGTTAACACAACAAGGACAATTCCAGAAATAATAGGTTTAATTATAAAAATTATTATAGGATTATGTGGTACAATATGTTTAGTTATTATAATTTATTCTGGTGTTATGATTATGACTGCTGGAGGGAATAAAGAGCAGATGTTAAAAGCAAGAAAGAATTTAGCTCCAACAATAATAGGTCTATTTATTCTAGCAGCAGCTTATGCGATAACAGATTTTATTATAAAACAAATAACTACTGTAGCGGGATAGTAACTTTTATGGTTGTAAACTCAGCATAAATTAGAGCAATTTTTTTATTCAGTTCAAAATAAGTATGGAAACTAAACTTTTTGACATTATTATTTCTACATTAACCAAGGAAGAGACTTTAAAATATATATATATTTGGCTATATAATAATGAAAAGGGGTATATAGCAACAGTAAATCCAGAATTTTTATTATTATCCCAGAAAGATAAAGAATTCAAAAATATATTACAAAATAGCAAGTTAAATACAGCTGATGGTATTGGATTAATATGGGCTAGTTGGTTTTTGTCAACAACAAAAAAAGCAAAAAATTTTTTAGTAGGAATATACATTTTTTTAAAATGGATTTTTTCATTTATTATATTTTTATTCTATAAAGCACCATTTTATAAAATTATAAAAGAGAGAATACCAGGTTCAGAATTGGTATATGATATAACGAAAATAGCTAGTAATTTAAATATGACAGTTTTTTTACTGGGAGGTAATGATAACTATGAATTAAATACTGTAGCAGATAAACTGGGTGGGGTTAGTATAATTGCTGACAAAGATATAGGTTTTGCAAAAGGCCAATCTATATATGATGAAAATATTAATAATAATTTAATAGAGAAAATAAACAAATCTGGTGCAGAAATTATATTTGTGGCATTTGGAGCTCCAAAACAAGAAAAATGGATATATAATAATTTAAATAAATTAAATAATATAAAATTGGCAATAGGGGTTGGAGGAACTTTTGATTTTATAGCGCAATACAAAAGGAGAGCTCCTTTAACCTTCCAGAAATTAGGGTTAGAGTGGTTATTCAGACTAATTATAGAGCCAAAGAGATGGAAAAGGATATTTAATGCAGTTGTAAAATTCCCAATACAAGTTTTAAAAGAGAGAATGTAGAGCTTTATTGCTTGTTAATTATTTTTGTTTTAAAATAAAATTTATTAATACTTAATTATTAAACATGACATCAAATGAGCTTAGAAGAAAATATATAGATTTTTTTAAATTGAAAGGTCATAAAGAGATAAAATCAGCTTCTTTAATACCAGAAAATGACCCATCTGTTTTATTTACAACAGCAGGGATGCATCCTTTAATACCATATCTACTTGGCGAGAAACATCCATGTGGGACAAGGCTTGTTGATGTTCAAAAATGTATTAGGACAAAAGATATAAATGATGTTGGAGATAATAGGCACCTTACTTTTTTCGAAATGTTAGGGAATTGGTCATTAGGGGATTATTTTAAAAAAGAATCTATAGAGTGGTCATTTGAATTCTTGACCGATAAAGAAATAGGATTGGGTCTTGATCCAAAAAGATTGTATTTTACTATATTTAATGGAGAAGATAATATTCCTAGAGATGAAGAAAGTATAAGTTGTTGGCAAAATGTTTTAAGAAAGAATGGTTTAGATTTTGGTGTTGCTATAGATGGAATTGTAACATCTGGTGTAAAAATTATACCACTTGGCACAGAGGATAATTTTTGGATAGCTGGTGATACTGGGCCTTGTGGAGCAGATACTGAAATTTTTTATGATTTAAAGCCAGAGTATGGAATTCCAAATAAAAAATTTAAAGAACTTGTTAATGATTCCAGGTTTGTTGAAATATGGAATAATGTTTTTATGGAATTTAATAAAACAGAAGATGGACAATATATACAGTTAGAAAAGAAAAACGTTGATACTGGTATGGGTATAGAAAGGACCATTACAGCAGTAAATAATAAAGAAACCCCATTTGAAACTGATGCATTTTCTAATGCAATATCAGAATTAGAAAAAATATCACATAAACAATATAAAGATTATATAAAAGAATTTAGGATAATTGTTGATCATATAAAAGCCGCTACTTTTATAATAGGAGACGAAAATGGTATAATACCAAGTAATAAAGATCAAGGATATGTTTTAAGGAGACTTATAAGAAGGGCAATTAGATATGGAAGAACAATAGGTATTTCAACTGATATAATTTTTTCTCCATTATTAGCTAATGTTTACATAAATCAATATAAAGATGTATACCCAGAAATAGAAAGTAATAAAAATATAATATTTATAGAATTAGAGAAAGAAGAAAAAAAATTTAAAGAAACATTAGAAAATGGCTTAAAAGAATTTGAAAAAATAATAGCTAAAAATAATAAAATATCAGGAGTAGATGCATTTTATCTATATCAATCTTTTGGTTTTCCTATAGAAATAACAGAAGAATTAGCTAAAGAAAAAGGTGCTACTTTAGATATTAATGAATTTAAGCAAGAGCAGGAGAAACATAGAGAAATATCAAAAGCTGGAGCTGAAAAAAAATTTAAAGGAGGACTTGCAGATAATTCATATGAAACGACAAAACTTCATACTGCTGCACATCTTTTAATTCAAGCGTTAAGAATAGTACTAGGTAACCAGGTAGCTCAGAGAGGAGCGAATATAACAAGTGAGAGATTAAGGCTTGATTTTTCTTATAAAGATAAGATGACAGAAGAACAAATTAAAAAAGTAGAAAATATTGTAAATGAGCAAATAATGAGGAAACTAGATGTTAAAATGGAAGAAATGTCTTTAGAACAAGCTGAAGAGTCAGGAGCTATGGGAGTTTTTAAGGATAGATATGGAGAAATTGTTAAAGTTTATACAATAGGTGATTTTAGTAAAGAAATTTGTGGCGGACCTCATGTAAAAAATACAGGCGAGTTAGGCCATTTTAAAATTCAGAAAGAAGAAAGTTGTGGATCTGGTGTAAGAAGAATAAGAGCAATATTAGAATAAAAATATGATAGTAAAAATATTAAAAATAAATAAAGATGCTATAATACCAAATTATGCGATCAAAGGCGATGCTGGTTTGGATTTATATTCTTTAGAAGATTATGTATTAAAGCCAGGAGAAAGAAAAGTATTTTTTACTGGCATAAAAATGGAGTTTTCTAAAAGATATTATGCAAGAATAGCGCCTAAATCTGGTTTGGCTTTAAAATATGGGATAGATACACTAGGCGGCGTTATTGATTCTAGCTATAGAGGTGAATATGGCGTTATATTAATTAATCATGGTAAAGAAGATTTTAAGATAGAAAAAGGTATGAAATTAGCTCAGATCATATTTGAAAGAATTGGGAAAGCTAAGTTTAAAATTGTAAGCAATCTTAAAGATACAGAAAGACGTGATGGAGCCTTTGGTCATACTGGGGATTAAAAATAGCTTATTTATAAGCTATTTTTAATTTACTTTTCAACTTCTAAAAACTATATAAATATTATAAAATAAAAATATATTTAACATTTAATTATAAAATTATGAGTATAAATTTTTATGTAAAAAATTTTAAGCTGGGTGAAGAGATAAAGAGTTATGTAGAGGATAAATTAAATAAATTTAAAAAATTTAGTAAAGATAGCCTAAGCGCTAATGTAAAGATGGAGCGAAGCAAATTCCAAAACAACAAAGATGTTTTTTCCTGCAGAGTTGTATTAACAATAGATGGTAGGGATTTTACAGCTGAAAAGTCAGGGAGTAATGCATTTGAAGCAATGGATAATGTTGAAGAAGCTCTAGAAAGTTTAATTTTAAAGGATAAAGATCAGCGAGTTTCTACAAGGAAAAAACTTAAGGATGTTAATAAATTAGATATTAGTTTATAATAGATGGCCAATAAGAAGAACGATTTTTTTATAAATATTAAATATTTTTATAAGAAACATATTCTTATACCATTTTTGAATTTACAGAAAAATAAAATTAAGGACAAAAGCCATGTAATTAAAGTTAATATTGGGCGTGAAGGATCAAAAAATAAAAATAAAGATAATAAAATAAAAAATAAGGTTAGTCTAGCTATTAAATCTTTAAAATCAGCTAAAAAAGAATTATGGATCGAAGAATTTAGGAGCTTTTTAATTATGCTTTCTTTTGTTTTATTATTTACCTTTATATTAATAGGTAGCATTGATGCTTTCCATGATATAAATAATCTAAAGACACACGCTGTATATGCACAAGACATGATTACAAGTAGCATTAATGATCTTCAAAATTCAAATATACAAATTGCTAAAGATAAACTTTCTTTAGTTTTTGATTCCTCATATAATATAAGTAGCAAAGTTAAGTTTATTGCAAAGGTATCTGTTGGTGCATTTGGGAGGCTTATTAATTTCTCGGAGAAAGATTTAAATGAAGTTATTAGATCTTGTGATAATATTAGTACAGCAGTAGTTAAAGCATTTAATGATATTCAAAAATTTAGTGATAGAAATAATTTATATAAAATTGATGAGGTGAAAGATGCTTCTTTAGTAGTAGATATAAACTTAAAAACAATTAATTTTGATTTAGAAAAAATAAATACTCGTTTTTTACCTAAAAAATATCAGAGTCAATTTTTAGATTATAAAAAACAGTTAAAAGATTTTGAAAAGATAATAGATGATATATATTTTGCAAGTAATGTTGTTTCTTATATTATGGGACAAGATTCTTCAAGAAGGATACTGTTTATATTTGAAAATGCTAATGAATTAAGGGCAACTGGTGGATTTATGGGTAGCTATGCATTAGTAGATTTTAAAGATGGTAATG
>JAGPKW010000026.1:3240-9225 GCA_018053685.1 Patescibacteria group bacterium | reverse complement strand
TCTTTTAAATTTGTATTGATAAATAAAATCATTTATTTTACACATTTGTTTAATTCGTCAGATTTTCTATCTAATATATCTTGAACCCAATCTTTGTTTGTTAAATACCATTCTACAGTTTCTTTTAGACCTTGCTCAAAATTTTCTTTTGTATATATAGGGGCCCAACCTAATTTTGAAATTTTAGTTGCATCTATTGCATATTTCCTATCATGACCCGGCCTATCTTTCACATATTCAATATAGCTTTCATCTTTACCCATAATTTTAAGCATCATTTTTATTAAGTCTATATTACTGATTTCGTTATTTGCACCTATATTATATGTTTCACCATTTTCTCCTTTATCCAATAATAAATCTATAGCTCTAGTATGATCTATAACATGAATCCAATCCCTAATATTTAGTCCATCACCATAAACTGGAACTTTTTCATTATTTAATAATTTTAATGTAAAAAATGGTATTAACTTTTCTGGAAATTGATGTGGGCCATAGTTATTAGAACAATGTGTTACAATAACTGGAATATTATATGTTTTAAAATATGCTCTACATAATAAATCTGCTGATGCTTTAGTTGCTGAATATGGTGAATTTGGAGCAAATTTTGTATCTTCTGTAAATTTATTATTATCTTCAAGTTTTAATGCACCATAAACTTCATCTGTTGATATTTGAATGAACTTTTTAATGTCTTTATTATTTTTTACTACTTCTAATAAAGTTTGAACTCCTAAAACATTAGATATAACAAAATCTTTTGCAAATCCATATATTGATCTATCAACATGTGTTTCTGCTGCAAAATTAACAATATAATCTATCTGATGATTTTTTATTACTTGATCTAATAAATCATAATCACAAATATCCCCTTTTATAAATTTATAATTTTTATTAGCTTGAACATCTTTCAAATTATCTAAATTAGCAGCATAAGTTAGCTTATCATAATTTATAATATTATAATTTTCGTGCTGATTTAAAATATAGTTTATAAAATTAGAACCTATAAAACCTGCCCCACCGCAAACTAATATGCTTTTACTATTATTTATAATATTCATACTTTCTTTTGGTAATGTAACAAGATCAAAGTTAGTGTCTTCATTTTCATAGTAAAAAAGAACAGTAGCAGTTTCGCTTATTATTTTGAATTTGAATCCCGTCTTTTTATCTAATAATAAAGCAATTCTATTATTGCCATTTATATTAAAAGTTTGATTTTCTAATATAATTTCTGCTTCTCCATTTAAAAAATATATAATTAGCCTTTGTTCTTTATAACACATAAAATCTGACTCATAGCCTTTTTGAAATTCTTTATACAAGACTTTTTTAATATTAAAATCTGTATTATTTAAAATGTCTTGATTTATAGATGTAGGGTTACTTATTACTACTCTCTTTACGTTCATTTTTATTATGTTACTTTTTAATTTTTTCATTCTAAGCTAAAAAAATAAAAAAGTAAAACTATTTATAAACAATACCTGTCTTTCTCTCTAAAAATTTTATTAAACCAGCTTTTGTTTTTAATTTATTCTCTACAAACAACTCTCTTATTTCATCTGAAATTTTCAAATAATAACTTGATCCTTTATCAATATTAAATCTATCTAACATATTGTCATCTAAAAGACTAAATATTTTATCAAACTCAGTATTAATATTAATATATAAAGATATTACGCCTAAAATAGGTTGCATTTTATATGCTATTAAATCTTCTTTAACTATATTATTGTCATCTAATTTAAATATCTCAGCAATATATATTATTAAAGTCTCTAAAAAATACTTATTTAGAATAAACCGCCTTTGCTCTTCTAAACTCATTTTTTCTAATGATTTTATTTCCTCATGATTTAATATTATATATAATATTTCTTCTTTTGCTTTTTTATTAAATACCATTCTTTTCATTATATCATTTACAATAGATAATGATTGCTGTCCATGCTTTTCAAAATTAACATCTATATCATAATTACATAAAGGCTTACCTAAATCGTGAAACATAATGCACCAAATAATATTTACACCAAATGTATCTAATATATATTGTTTTATATTATCTTCATTATATTTATTGCCAAAATCAATATTTAAATATTTACTTAATATATAAAAAAGAACCTTAGACTCTAAAAAACTTTCTTCTGAAATTATTTCTTTAAATATATCTATATTTTTTACTTTAAGCTCTTCTAGTTTCTTTATTTCTGGTAAAACATTATCTAATATTCTTAACTTTCTTAGCTCTTCTAAATTCTTATTAATATAATCCAAACAAAAAATATCTTCTAACTCTTCTCTAACTTTATCTTGGTTTATACTACTAATTTTATTTACATATTTTTTTAATAATTCATATTGCTTATCAATATAATTAAAATTATATTTATTTTTGAATTTTATAAACCTTAAAATTCTTATATAATCTTCTTGAATCCTTTTTGATGGATTACCTATAAATCTTAATGTTCTTGTTTTTATATCTTGCTGAGCGTTATAAAAGTCATAAATAATCATATTAACTGGATCAAAATATAGAGCATTAATTGTAAAATCTCTTCTTCTAGAATCTACTTTAATAGATTTAGTAAATACTATTTTTTTAGGCTTCCTACCATTCCCTATATCTATATCCTTTCTTAAACAAGCAACTTCAAAATTAAAATCATTGTAGCTGACTAAATATACACCTAAAGCATCATTAAGTACTTTAAAATTTAGATTTAATAACTTTAATGACTCTTTAAGCTCATCTGCTGATAAGTTTATACATAAATCTATATCTTTTTTAGTATATTTTTCTTGTAAAATTTGCTCAATTAAAATATCTCTTGGATATCCACCAACAAAATATGTTTTGCCATATTTTGATAATTTTTTTAATAAATTTACACTAGCTTTTTCAAATTGGGTATCAAAAGAATAGGTAATTTTTATTTTTTTACTAATAAAACTCATAATATTATTGCCTTGTAACAAGATTCTCAGATAAATAAGGATTTAAATCTTTAGAAACATTATCTTTAATAATTATTTTATCACATTCTAATATTGTATATAAAAACTTATCGACCAAATCTAACCTATGCAAAAATTCTTCTTTATCCATCACTGTATAATTAAGCTCTTTATTAATTGTTTTCTCTAAATCCTTAATTATATCTATTAATTTATCTTGATTAAACGTCCCAACAGCTAATATATCTGTTGGTGATGAAGAATTTGTAAACACCCCTGTTAATATAAAATACTCAACACCCGTAAGCTTATTAACCATGTTTTTAATCTCATCTTCTGAGATTATTTCCGCTTTTAAGAATAAAGCCCTTAACTCCTTATACAAGATAAAGTTTTCATTAACTTGATAATATTTTTTTTGTATCTTTTGCCTTTTTGTATTCTTTATCTTTAATTCACTAAAATCCCCACTAACCATCTTTTTATTTTCATCATCTTCTCCATTTACACATTTTATTAAACCAATCTCCTCTAAATTAGCCAATTCTCTACGAACAGAATTTAAATGCTCATTTGACATTCTTGTTAACTCCCGAACAAAAAATTTTTTCTCTGGATTAAATAGAAAAATCTTCAATAATTTGATACGTGTATTTGAGCTAAAAAGGTTATTTAACATTTTGTTTTGATTATCTTGCTTAACCTTCTTTTAACATAAGTGTATAATATTTTTGATCAATAATCAAGAAATTATTTTATAGCTAATATTAAATAAAATATAAATTATGCACTTCTATATAATATTATAATATGATAACATATTTTATAAACAATACTTTTATTTTTATATTTAAAACCTATGAGCGAAAATTTTGAAGTAGAGATTAAAAGTTATTTTAACTCAATACTAAGAAATAATTCTTATGTTGATATTTTAATCTCTTCCCCATCGCCAGTTCAGAGAAGAACTCTCGGGAGATTAATTATAATTTCCAAATTGGATTCTAAAATTCAAACAAAAAATTTAGTTAATATCATAAATGAAAATATAAGAAGTAACTACTATGCTAATCTAAATGCAAATATAGAATTTGCGATTGAAAGTACATTAATAGATTTTAATAACAAAATAGAAGATATAGAAAAAATAGAAAAAATAAAAAATTTTGCTAGCTCTTTTTCATCAATAATAATTATAGTTAAAGATAATGATATATATTTCACTCAATATGGTGCTACTGATGTTCTTTTAATAAATAAAGGTAAAATTATTAATATTGGAGAAGAAAATAAAAATAATAATGGTGATAGAATTTTCTCTGATATTGTTATTGGTAAAATATATAAGAATAACATTCTATTATTTGGAACAAAATCATTGTTCAACTATGTTTCTATAGATAAAATAGCAAACCATTTACAAAACTCTAATATAGAAAATACAATTGAATTTATAGAAAAAAGTTTAGATGCAAAAGGCGAAATTTCTGATGGTGTTGGCATAGTTATAATTGGTCAAAATAAAACTATAAAAGCAGAGGAACAATATACTCAGCCTTCTATAGAAGAAAAACCAAATGTAATATTAGAAAAAATAGAAACACAAATAGAAAAAACAACATTACAAATTGTAGATAAAGAAGAAATAACAAATAATATCTCCCCTGTTCTAAATAAAGGAACAAATGCTTTTAATAGATTTAAAAATAAAATAAATAATCATATTACCAATTTATCAAATAATGAAAATCTAAATGAAGTAGGAATAAAAATTAAGCATGGTTTAAAAATTGGTTTTACAAAATTAGGTAATTTTATAAAAGTTAATTCTAAAATTGGTGCTAAAAAGCTTACTAGTCTTATAAAAAATCTCCCAAATACTACAATAAAAAAAGCTAAAATTGTAAAAGAAGATATAAAGCAAGAGCCAATAGATATAAAAATAAATAAAAAAATAAATAAATCAAAAAACTGGTTTAAAGATCTAGAACCTAGCAAAAGAGTTTTACTTATTTCATTAATTATATTAGTTATTGTCTTAATATTTATATTAAGAATATATCAAATAAATAAAGCTACAAAGGCAGAGGCTAATGAATATCAAGCTAGTATTGAAGCAATAAAATCATTACAGAATGAAGCTTCATCTGCAATAATATATAACAATGTTTCTAAAGCTCAGGATTTAATATCTGAAGCTGATTATTTAATAAATCAATTAAAAACTGACTCAAAAACTAGGAAAGATACCCAGAATCAGCTACTTGTAGAAAATAAAAACATATTAAATAAAGTATTTAAAATAACAGATATAACTAATCCTACTCTATTAAATGACTTTTCTAGTATCCAAGATCAGGGTCAAGTAAATATTAATAAAATTTTAAAATTAAATGATAAATTATTTGCTTTTGATTATCAGAATAAATCTATTTATTCTTTTTCAAAAGATGGAATAGAAAAACTTAATATACAATCAGATATTGGCACAATATTAGCTTGTAATAACGTAACTACTGAAAATAATAATATATTAATAGTTGATTCAAATAAAAAATTATATGTATTTGACGGAACAAAAATAATAAATATAGACATGGGAGACAAGCTAAAAAATTATAATATAGACGATATATCTTCTTATGATTCAAATATATATCTAGTTGATAAAACAAATGGTAAAGTATTGAGTATAAGAAAAACAAATAATAAATATGGGACTCCAGTATCTTGGTTAAAAGATCAATTCGACTTTAATACTTACTCTTCTATTTCTATAGATGGATATATATATTTAGCAAACTCTGGTGGAATTATAAAAAAATATTTAAAAGGCTATGAAAAAACATTTAATTTAGATACTATAAATCCAAAATTAGATCATATAGATAAAATATATACTGATGAAAATATAGATAAAATATATATTTTAGATAAATCTCAAAATAGACTCCTAATATTTAATAAAAATAATGTAAGCCTAGTGGCACAATATAAGTCAAC
>JAGPKW010000026.1:0-3140 GCA_018053685.1 Patescibacteria group bacterium | reverse complement strand
TTTATTGAAAAATAAAAACTGTTCAGCAAGACCATATGCTGGATAATGAATATATATATAATCAAAATTACCCTGTTTTATTTTTTTTAATAAATCAAGGCAGATAGCTCCAAAACCAATCTGTATAAAAGGTTTTAAATATTCTACATAATATGGAACATCAATTTTTTTACCATAATCAGGCACAAAAACTGTAAAATCAATATTATTTTTATACAATTCATTAGCCTCTGCATCTAATACTCTTCCCATTCCACCATGATATGGCAAAACTGCTGAAATTATAGCTATCTTCATAATTACCACCAAATTATTAATAATAAAAATCTATAGTAAATCCATAATATATTGTTAGCAACTAAATCTAACAATGGATTTTTAATGCTATCAAATTGCACTCTATCAACCATCTCTAGTAGTAAATCTCTATCAGATATTTTCCTTGTTTTTTGTATAGTTTTTCTATATTTTAGTATATCTTTTAACCCTTTTATTACATCTATATATGATTTTATTTTTAATTTAAACCAACCTGTGATTATTGAATAAAAAATCATACCAAGTTCCATTATAATAAACATAGGAAATATAAATATCATGGTTGGGACTTTGTAAAAACATATAAAATTCCATATCCTATTTCTCTCAGTAAAATAATATTTATATTTACCAGAATTAGGGCTGAAAGAATAATCATGATCTATTAAACACTCATTTATAAGATTAATACTATAGCCTAGATATTTCATCCTGAGCTGTAAAAAACTATCTTCATGATACATCTGATATTCTTCTGGGAATAAACCTGTTTCTTTTAAAACAGAGACTCTGAACATTGCTGCTGCTCCCATTGCATAATTGATATTCTCACCGGTTTTATAATTTTCTTTTACATAATCTTTATTGAAATCTCTACAAAACCCAATATGAAGATAATTTAGACAAACTCCTGCCGAGTTAATTTTACCAGTAGATTTTACTTTTATAATAGGCTGACAACTAGCACATTCTAAATGTCCATCCATAAAATTTTCAAGAACAGACAAAGCATTTATGTCATTAAAAAATGCATCTTGATTTAATAAAAATACATACTGGCTATTATTCTGGATAGCATAATGTATACCTATATTATTTCCACCTGCAAAATATTTATTTTCACTTGCAAAATATATCTTAGTATTTTTTAATTTTGTATCTAACCATTTATTTCTTTCTACCATATTCTCTTGGCTATCTAAAAGCAATGTACTAAGAATTGTATCAGTTCCATCAATTGATTTATTCTCTATAATTAATAATTCTATATCCTCTCTTGTATTTAAAATAGGAACTATATTATTAAAAAAATCGTTAATCCATTTCTTAAAATTATATGTGACAACTATTATTGATGTTTTCATTATAAAAAATTATTACATTATATATTTATAATATCATTAAGTAATATCAATGCAAGTATTTTTATAATATTATACTTGCAAATTATATATTTTTGTGCTATAAATATAATAAATTAAGATATAGGAGGATTATTGTGAACACTATTGTTGTTGTTATGTCGCGTGGAGTATTACCTATAAATAAAATTGATGCTGATACTAGGAAGAACTGCATATCAGCGATAATGACATGTAATAAATATAGAGCGCAATATATTGTTACATGTGGAGGGATTTTCAACAATAAAAAAATACAGACACAGCCAATAGCAAGATTGATGAAAAAATATATAAAAAAGATATATGAGCTTATAGATTTTATTGAAGATAAAGAATGGGGGGATATTTATGTCAAACCTAAAAGGATCATAGCTGAATGCAGATCCTTAGATACATATCAAAATGTTGAATTTATGAATAAAATATTCAAAAAAACTGGAATCCATAAAAATGATCATATTGTCATTTGTTCAGATTATCTCCACTATATAAGAACTAAAATTTTATTTAAGAATCTTGGATATAATCATATTTCATATTCAGAATTTTCAGCAAACAATGATTATTGTAAAATTTGTTTATCATTTAAAAGAGCTATAAAAGAATTTGTTTTAATCTGTATGACAAAATACGATCCTGGCCTAAGAAAATGGCCAGTTAAAAATATAATGGAAAAAGAAAGGGGAAAAAGGAAAAATAGCTCTATATCTATTTAAATAAATAGGCTCAAGAAAATCATTCTTGAGCTTTTTTATTTTTTATTTTTCTATACCATATTCTTAATCTCTTTAAAAAAAGGTATTTTAGATTTATCCATCCATCTTTAAATGCTTTTAGCTTTGTCTTTCCTGTTCTTTCATAATATCCTATATTATATTCTCTCCATTTGATATCTTTGTTTAATACTACTTCCATTTTTATTTCTTCAGACAATGGCATCCCATCAGATCTTAATTTTATTTTATCTAATATATTTTTTCTAAATACCCACATACCTGTTTGTGAATCTTTAATATGCACTCCTGTAAGCAAATTAAATATGAAAGTCAGACAATAATTCCCAAATTTATTTAGCCAATACATTGAATTTTCGTCCCTTAATGGAAATCTAGAACAAATTATAAAATCAAAGTTATCATAGATTAATAGATCCAAAATTTTATCTAAATCATCCATGGGGTATGTTCCATCTGCATCACATGTTACTATAAAATCAGTATTTTGAGGAATATTTTTGAAACCTGCTTTATATGCAGCGCCATATCCTTTATTATTTTCATTTATAACTATAGCTCCTATCCCCTTAGCAACATTAAATGTGTCATCAGTAGAATTATTATTAATAACAACAATGTTATCTATAAAATCTGGTAATAATAGTTTAGTAGCCCTCAAACCCTCTTCTTCATTATAGGCAGGTATAACAACTGTTATAATATTATTCTTATACATATTGGATATTTAATAATAAAACATCCTATAATAACTTTTAATTTTTTGCAATTATGGCTCCCTCTCTTATTAAAATCTCTTCTTTCCTCTTATCTCCTCTATTATATTTACCAACCTTACCATCAGATCTTATAACCCTATGACATGGAATATTTGGATCAAAATTTTTACTCATTATATTTCCAACAGCCCTATAAGCTTTAGGAGACCCAGCTAAAATAGCTACTTCTTTATAGGTAATAGTCT
>JAGPKW010000025.1 GCA_018053685.1 Patescibacteria group bacterium | reverse complement strand
TTCTCTAAAAAATTCTTTATATTTTTAATATTATTGTTTATTTCTGGAGTTTTTACTTTTATATATTTCTCAATTTCAACAAAATCTTTAAAAACATCAATAGAGTAATCCTGCAAGAAAATAGCATTATTAATATATTCTTTAAGCCCACCTTCAATATCATGAAAATCTATTACATTAAATTTATTACCTTCTATGTTTTTACTCTTGTTATTATTTTTGAAACTCATTTTTTATTAAATCTTTTATAATTATTTATATATTATATCATAAATTTATTCTAATTTATATTGTTTACTAAACATTATGCCAATAAACAGCATTAATATAAATATACCAAAATTTTCTGTCATTAGAAAATGATCAAAAAAGCCAGAAACTAATAATATAAAGTACACTAATTTAATATCACTATCATTATTAATTAATAATGGGGATAATAATAAAATAATAAATGTGATAAATCCAAAGATTCCTAATTCATTTAATGATAAAAAATAAATATTATGAATAGATTTTAAATCATAAACGCCTTTAACATTATTAGCATTATGTATATAAAATGTATAATTTCTTTCACCTATGCCAAATAAAAAATTATTTTTATTTTTTATAATATTCACTGACTCAACATACTGATCTTTTCTTTCATAGTTAGATATATTATTTAATCTACTATCAATAATTCTTGTAAAAATTAGATCTTTGAATATTAAAAAAATAGATAGTAATACACAAAAAATAGATAAAAATTTCTCTACTTCCAACTTTTCTCTTTTTAAAAAATAGTGTCTAAATATATATATAATAAAAAAAATTAATAGCAACAACAAAGATAATCTTGAAAATGTAACTATAATACCAATAAATATAATACCTAAAATTAAGTAGCTTGAATATTTATTTTTTATATTTCCTTGCAATATTTTAATACATAAAAATATAAAACCTATTACTAAAAACACTCCCAATATATTTGGATGAGGCAAAAGACCATATGCTCTTAAAAATCTTCCATCGCTCTTTTCTATAACAGAAGTTCCTGGATCATATGGAAAATGATTTGCTAATCCTAAAAATTTATTAGCCACTATTTTTTGTGACGCAAATTGATATATAGCTATAATACTTTCTATTAGAGAAGAACATATAAAACCATCTTTAATGTATTTTTTATCAATCTTAATAAATGATAATAAAAATGCTAGACATGAAAATACAAAAAATCTTATATTAAAATATATAGAAGAGTTTTTATTAATAGACCTTAACAATGATAAATTTAAAAATAAATTAAATAATATTAATAATATTGAAAATGTTTTTGTTTTATTATTGAATTTAAATAATTTATTTTTTAAATTATAAAAAAATAAATAAATAATTAAAAAAATAATATAAATATCTGTCGCATAAATTGCAATGGTACCATACTCAAAAAATATATTATCAATTTTATATATAGATAAAAAATATCTAGTTTGAAGAGGGACTATTATAATCAATAAAAATAATAATATATTTAAAATTTCTTCTTTAAATATATTTTTCATAATATTTTTTTATTTTAAGTTCGAATTCATTTTTATATTGTTCTCTTCTATCATTTGTATGTAACTTTATTATTCCATCATTTATCAATACATCATCATTTAAATTCAATTTATTTTTAATCTCTAAATTCATTTTTTTCATCTGTATCTCTTTTAATATATTTTCTACCCCATTAGTAAATAGATAGCTAAATATCCTTCTAAAAAATGCGCCATTTTTATTTAGATATAATCGTCTTTTATCTGCCGTATTAAAATTAAAAATATTTTTTAAATACATTCTAATCCAACTATTTTCATTATAAAACTGATTAAAAATATCATCTTGATCATATATTGGAACTAACTGTGATATCCAATATATAAAATATATATTATGATTTTTTGAAACATTTTCTATATTAAGATGCTTTTCATCAATATAAAAGCTTAAACATATTTTATTTTTCTGATTATTTTTTTTAGGTCTTAAATTTAAAATTTTTGAAACCATAACAGCGATAAATCTCGCTGTCCATATTCTATTTCTCTCTGTAATTATAAATAAATCTATATCACTATTTTCATTAGAATTTTCTAAAGCTAAAGTATTACATACCATTATTGATTTAAAACATGGGAAATATAATAGTTTTCTAATATATCTCATTGCTAAAATATATTTTTTATATGCTATGTTATATCTTTGTTTTCTAATTTGCACAATGCTATCTCTACCATGCAAAAAATAAAAACCTTCTTTATTATCAATCTCCATATTGATAATTTCATTAGTTTCTAATACATTTATAAAATCATTAAAACTAATATCATTATTTAATAAATATAAATTCTTATATAATTCTATTTGAGTTAATGGGAAGCTAAAAATATCAAAATATGATACTGTCTCTAAAATAGATTTTTCTATATTGCTTAATTTAGCCATTTATTTTAATTATATAGTTGATGTATTATTCTACTAAAAAAAATAATATAAAAAAAGAACTACCTGTTCATAAGTCGTTCTTTTTTTATTTATTTTTGTTATCAAAATAATTTTTATTTTTTATTTTTATTATCTTTTTCATCTTCATAATCTTCATCAAGCAGTTTGTCTATTACTCTTTTAATTTTATCTTGATTCTCCGAATATACCCAAAAAATCATTAGAATTACAGAACAAACTAATAAAACTATTCCTATTGTCATCGATTTATCCCTTTGATAATCCGCATTATCCTTGCTAGGTGAGACTAAAGTTTTTTCTTCAGGCTTTTGGTCTGATACAATATTATTACTATTATCTTTTGTTGTATTATTAATATTATTTACAGTATCTTTTTTGGTAGTATCTTCTAAAGATCCATCGTCAGTTGTTTCCTTGCTATTTGGCTTTATAGCCTCTGAAGTAGATGGTACTTCTGGCTGTTTAACCTCAAAATAGAATTTTTTAGAATCATAGCTCCTTCTTCCTGTCCTATTTTCATAAGCTACAAAATATCCAGAGTGCTTACCATCTGTTAAATTATGAATAGCATAAAGGAAACTAACTTTCTTATCTGCACTTGTAGATTCAGGCAAATTTAATGTCTTAATTTTCTTACCATCTAAATAAATATCTATAGTATCTTTACTATTAGCTATTCCTCTTACAACAAATGTTTTATAATCATCTTTATAATAATAAGGCGCTCTTACAACTGGTGCATCATAAACAGCTTCTTTTATAATCATTACTTCTTTTGAAAAGTCACTAATAAAACCATTTTTCACAGCTTGAGCTTTTAAAAAATGGATCCCTTCACTTAGATGTTTTTTGGGGGTATAAAAAAATGCAGAAATTCCTGTTTTACTTTCCCAAGACTTTATTTCTCCATCTAGGATCCCATCTATATATATCCTAACAACTGCACCTGAAGAAACAGCACCTGTTATCGTTTCATTATAAGAAATAATATCATCATTTTTTGGAGATAATATTGTTGGAGAAGATAGGTTTAAATTTAAAACCTCATTTCCTTTATTATTTTCTATCTTTAACTGGCTAGTACTCTCAACTGGGGATATTTCATTAATAACGCCACCTGCAAATGCATTAGAAGCTAGAAAAAAAGATATTGACAAAATAAACAAAGATTTAGTAATAATTTTATTTATCTTTAGCATAAAAATAAAATTATTTCTTAGTTATTTTGACAAGCATCTCCCTCCAGTTATTAAAATTTAAAGTTACATTTGATTGTTGATATACAATCTTTTGTAATATACTAAATTAGTTTATAAATTATTTTTAGTCAAGACAAATTTATTTATCCACAGAAAAATTAATCAAAAATTAATATACATTATGATAAAATAAATTTTATGTTAGAAGAAGCATTAAAAATTTTAAAACAATATTTTGGATACTCTGATTTTAAACCTGGGCAGAAAGAGGCTATTTTAAGTATATTAAACAAAAAAGATACTATAGGTATCATGCCAACTGGAGCTGGAAAATCATTATGCTTTCAAATACCTGCCTTAATATTCCCGGGAGTAACAGTTGTAATATCACCTTTAATAGCATTAATGAAAGACCAGGTAGATAGATTAATCTCCAAAAATATACCAGCTACATTTATAAATAGCTCCTTAAATATAGAAGAAATCAATGCTAGATTGTCTGGTCTATCTAGTGGTTTATATAAAATATTATATATAGCACCAGAAAGACTATCTAATCCTTATTTTATCAATGATCTTAAAAATATTAATATATCTCTATTTGCAGTTGACGAAGCACATTGTATATCAGAATGGGGGCATGATTTCAGGCCTAGTTATACTAAAATAAGACCATCAATAGATAAAATTTGCGATGGGAAGAATAGACCTCCAATAATAGCATTAACAGCTACTGCTACACCTGAAGTCAAAAATGATATTATAAAACAACTAAATGTAGATAATCCCAATATTTTCATATCTGGATTTAAAAGAGATAATTTAGAATTAATTGTATTTAAAACAAAAAATGATGCTGATAAAATAAATAAAATGACAAATATATTATCAAAAATTAATGGACCAAAAATTATTTATGCAGCAACGAGAAAAAATGTTGATGATATAGTAGAAAATTTACAAAATGCTGATATAAATGCTATTGGATATCATGCTGGTCTTACTACTGAAGAAAGAAAACAGATACAAAATGGTTTCCTAGATGGAATTTATAATACATTAGTATGCACAAATGCATTTGGAATGGGTATAGATAAAAGCAACATAAGATTAATAATCCATTATAATATGCCTGGCTCCATAGAAGCATATTATCAAGAAATAGGGAGAGCTGGAAGAGATGGTAAAAAGAGCAGCTGCATATTATTATATAGTGAATCAGATAGATATATACATGAATTTTTTATAAATGGAGAAAACCCAACAAAACAAAATATAGAAGAAGTATATTATTCTATATTAAATAAAGCTATGGAAGAAAAAAAAGATGAAATTTTTATTACAACTGATGAAATAAAATATAATATGTCATATATACAAAATGATACAGTTATATCAGCATGTCTTAAAGAATTAGAGAAATTAAATCTAATAAAAAGAAATGAGAATAATGGATCTAATATAATAGTAAAATTAAACTATAATTACGAAGAGCTTCTTAATCAAATAAGTCCTAAAGCAAGATTGCAACTAGATTTGCTAATCACATTAAAAAGAGAATGTGGTTTAGAACTAGCTGGTCAAGAAGTAGAATTAAATCTTGATAATTTTTGTGATAAATCTCATATAAATAAAGATAGTATTTTAAGAACTTTAAATACCTTAAATAAATATGAATTTATAGAATACACACCAGCAAAAAGAGGAAGGAAAATTACTATATTAAAAAAGGATATGCTATTAAATATTGATGGAGATGAGCTTAATGAAAAAAAAGAAAGAGCTTTATCTAAATTAAATATTATGGAAGAATATGCAATAACAAATATGTGCAGGCATAAATTTATTCTTCAATATTTTGGAGATAATTTAGATAGTATAAAAAATAATTGTGGAATGTGCGATAATTGTTTGAAAAAAGCAATTAATCTTTAGAAAATTTAAAAATAATTGGTTGTGCTATATTCAAATAATCTTTTACATCCATTATTATAGAATCTGTAAGGGATCCAGCGTTAAATGCTATTTTATTATTATCCAAAATAGAATTATCCAAATATAAATCTAAATCAATAATTGGCTTTCCAAAAGGTGGGACTGAACCAGGTACTAATCCTGTCAAATTCATTAATTCATCTGCTGTTGCAAACCTAATATTTTTTGCATGAAAATATTTTTTAATTAAACTAGAGTCCAATTTTTTTGCTGCACTTAGAACAAACACCTTAAAACTATCACCTACTTTAACAACTAATGCTTTGCCACCTATTTTAATATCTTCACCTCTAGCCACTGCTGATTCTTCAGACGTTCTTGTTGGCTCATGATGTATTTCTCTAAAATTAATATTATTATTTTTTAATAATTCTTGTATTTTTTCTAACATATTATTTATTTAAAATTTAAAAATATATAGCTAGATAAAATATATAATAAAAAAGCATAAATTAAATTTATAAATAAATTATTTAATAGACTGAATAAAAACATTACTAATATTACAGGATATGCTAAAAGTACAAATGGATTTTTAATTATATGATTATTTGTTTCTTTAAATAGCACTTTTATATCTTCTTTGCTTTGAAAAGAATTTATAGCTATTGAAGCACCTAACCAAATAAAAAGAATTTCAAAAAATTGATTATTTATAGAATTATAATATTTTGATATTAGAAAAAAGAAAATAGAAAATATTAAACCTAATATAAACGGCCCAACTGATATTAAAAATGATTGATAATATTTTTTAGGTTTGAAATGCAATACATATCCAGCTGGATTTTTAAATTGAAAATAACAAACTTTTATTACTTTAACACCTGTAAAATAGCAAAACATTTCATGTCCGAATTCATGAAAAACCACTCCTGGCAATGAAATTAATGAAAATATTTCGTTTATCATTTATATTATGTTTTTTTGTCATTAAATATTATATAATCAATATATTAAAAAATAAATATATTATGGATAAATTTATAAAAGAAATAAAAAAATTAAAAAAATATGGAGTAGATAATAAAATACCAAACGTGTCTAATACACTTGGCATGTTTTTAAATATACTAATAAAAAATAAAAATATACAGAATGTTTTAGAAATAGGTACAGCAAATGGTGTATCAACATTATGGATGGCTGAGGCACTAAAACAAACAAGGGGTAATATAATTACATTTGAATTCTCTATTCCATCTAGAAATGAAGCATTAGAAAATTTTAAAAAATTTAAATTAAATAAATATATAACATCAATATATGGAGATGCTATAGAAAAAATAAAAGAATTAAAATTAAATGGAAAAATTTTTGATTTAATATTTATTGATGGTCAAAAAAATAATACTTTAAATTTTTTTATTACATGTAAAAATTTATTAAAAGATGATGGAATAATTATAATAGATGATGTAATAAAATATAAATATAAAATGATGGATTTTTATAAATATATAAAAAATAATAAAGAATTTCTTTATTTAGTATTACCAATAGATATAGATGATGGAATAATGCTTATAATTAAAAAACATAGGCCAATCTAAAATACAAAATTTATCATTTTATTTTTTACAAAAATAATTTTTTTAATTTCTTTTCCATTTATATATTTTTGAATTTTAATATTATCTTTTAATACATTTAAAATATCATCTTGCTCTAAGTTATTTTGTATTAATATAACATCTCTCATTTTCCCATTTACATACACTACAAATTTTATATTTTTATCTATTATAAAATTTTTATCATATTTAGGCCAAGTAGTATTTAATATTGAGGTACTATTTAAACTATCATATATTTCTTCTGTTATGTGTGGAGCAAATGGAAATAAAATTATCAAAAATTTATTAAAAGATTCTCTACTTATATTATCGTAATTAGACACTTGATTTATGAAAATCATCATCTGAGATATGGCAGTATTAAAAGAAAACTGCTCTATATCTTCTGTAACTTTCTTGATGGTTTTATTTAAGATAAATTTAATATCTTTATTCTCTTCATCACTGCTTACTTTATATTGTAAATTCCATACTTTATCTAAAAATCTTCTAGCTCCTTTTAAACCATTAATACTCCATGAGATATTTTGTGAAAAAGGCCCCATAAACATTTCATAAACCCTTAAAGAATCAGCTCCATATTCATTTATAATATCATCAGGATTTATAATATTGCCATATCTTTTACTCATTTTCCTACCATCTTCAGCTTGTATTAAACCTACATGATATAATTTTTGAAATGGTTCATCTGTAGATACGATTCCTAAATCATATAAAAATTTATGCCAAAATCTTGCATATATTAAATGGCGTGTAGCATGCTCAGCTCCACCTACATATAAATCAACATTCATCCAATATTTTTCTTTCTCTTTATTAATCAATTCACTGTTATTATGTGGATCTATATATCTTAGATAATACCAAGAAGATCCTGCCCATTGTGGCATTGTATTAGTTTCACGTTTTGCATCTCCTCCGCAAACTGGACATTTTACATTCACCCAGCCAGATATTGTAGCAAGAGGAGACTCTCCTGTGCCAGAGGGCTCATAACTCTCAATGTTTGGCAGTTCTAATGGTAAATCTTCTTCTCTGAGTGGGACTATACCACATTTTGGACAATGAATTATTGGGATAGGCTCACCCCAATACCTTTGTCTTGAGAATACCCAATCCTTAATTTTATAATTTATTTTTTTATTACCAAACCTTTCTCTTTCTGCTTTTTCTATCATTTTTATACGAGCACTTTTAGAATCTAGGCCAGAAAATTCTCCAGAATTGAACAATATGCCATCATCAGTATAAATATCACCACTATTATTACCTTCAATAACTTCTATTATTTTTAATCCATATTTTTTAGCAAATTCAAAATCTCTATCATCATGAGCAGGGACACCCATTACAGCACCTGTACCATAACTATTTAAAACATAGTCAGCTATCCATACTTCAACTTTTTCATTATTAAATGGATTAATAGCATATATTCCATTTAATTTAATACCAGTTTTTTCTTTATTTAAATCTGTTCTTTCCAAATCTGATTTATTTTTACATTTATTAATATATTCTTTAACTTCATTTATGTTCCTTATATTTTCTGATAGTTCATCTATAAGTTTATTTTCTGGTGCAACAACTATATATGTACAGCCATATATTGTATCTATTCTTGTTGTAAATATATTGATCTCTAAATTAAAACCATCTATTTTAAACTTTATTTCTGCCCCCTCACTTTTTCCTATCCAATTTCTTTGAGATTCTACGATAGATTCTTCCCAATCTAGCTTGCTAAGATCTTGTAGCAACCTCTCTGCATAATCTGTAATCTTTAATACCCATTGTCTCATTGGTTTTTTCTCTACAAGAGATCCACATCTTTCACAATGACCATTCTCTAAATCTTCATTCGCTAGACCGGTTTTACAAGATGGACACCAATTTATAGGCTCATAACTCTCATATGCTAAGCCCTTTTCATATAACTTCAAAAAAATCCATTGTGTCCATTTATAA
>JAGPKW010000024.1:4490-9254 GCA_018053685.1 Patescibacteria group bacterium | reverse complement strand
CATTTGTGTTTTATATTGTAATACTATCCATGCTTTTAGATTTTTTTCTTTATCATGATTATTTATATCAAAGCTTCCTATGCAGCCACCATCACAGTTTAATATATCAAAAAACTTGTATTTAGAAACCCCATTTTTTATCTCATTAAGAGTTTTTTTAATATTAATAATTCCATCCACCGCACATACAAGATCATCACTAAAGTAGTTTTTTATTTTTGCAGAATGAGCTAGGCCACCAGAGATGGGGTAAACCTTTGTTTTGCTTAGTATTAGAGAGTCAAATTTTTCATTACAATTTTCAAACTCATTTTCATTGATATTTAATTCTGTAAAAATTTGTTGTAGCTCTTTAAAAGTTATTACATAATCTATTAAGTTTTGATATTCTTTAGCTTCAATTTCTCTCTTTGCTTTGCATGGAGATATAAATATTATTTTGTATTCATGATAAAATTGTTTAACTATTTTTGCTTGGGCTATAAGTGGTGATACAACAGGTATTAGATATTGCTTTAACTCTGGATATTGAAGTTTAATTAATGAAACTATTGTTGGGCATGGTGAAGTAATATAATACTTTTGATTAGGATTTTTAGTTATATATTCTATATATTGCTCATTTACTATTTTTGCTCCAAAAGTTAATTCTGTTAACTTATCGGCTCCAATTGCTTTTAATTCTCCTATTATATTTGGATATTTAAAATCAATAGGGAATGAAGGAGCTATTAGAAAACAAGTTTTATATTTTTTTATTAATTCTAGTAAATCTTGTGGCATTATATTTTTTATTTTTTTATTATTTATATTCTATCATTATTTTTAGTCTGCATCTATCTTTATTTTCCACAAGAAGTCTTTTATTTAGTAATAAAAAGATGATATAATTAAAGAGTAAAGATTTAATTTTTGTTGTGTGGATATAAGGGATAAAATACATTTAATTTTAGCTAAAATATTTTCAAAAAAAAATAAGAAGATATATATAATATTTTCTATACTTTTTTTATCTAGTTTTATTTTTGTACATGGGGCTTATGCTTCCCTTGGTAGTATTATAGCTGATCTTTTATCATATTTATTTGAAATTATAGCTTCATTGACTGTTGATATAGCGAATGTTTTTATTACTATTTTTAGTTCTGTAATACAAGGCACTGGTTATTTTGTCAGTGGATCAGTAACTGATACTGTCTGGACTTTCGTGAGGGATATTGTAAATATGACATTTATAATAGCAATGCTTATTACTGCTGTTTATAAAATGATTGGAAAGGAAGATAGTCTAGCACAGAAGAAATTTACGCAACAAATAATATATATACTAATAGGTGCTTTTATTATAAATTTTAGCAAGGTTATATTCGGTGCAATAGTTGATCTTACTAATTTAATTTCAATGATTTTTGTAAATTCATATCAAGACTCTGTTAGTAATGTTTTTACTAATATTTTTTATGTAAATCGTCTTGGTACAAGTAGCCTTGCCTCTGTAAGACAAATTACAGAATCTATATTATTATGTATTTTTGGTCTTGCATTATTTGCTTATTCTGCAACTTTGCTATTTTATGGTGTTATAAGGCTTGGGATATTAACTATATCTACAATGTTATCCCCATTATTTATTTTTTCTTTTTTCTTCCCAATTAAAATAAAATTTATAGAAGATTTAAAGATAAAAGAGCAATTTTTCAGTTTTGCATTTGGTGGTATTACCGTTACTTTCTTCCTGTGGGTAACACTTATGATATTAAGCGCTGGAGGTTCTGGTCAACTTGAAAATGCAGTTTTTGGTACTGATACACAGTATTTAAAAGGTAAGGTGACGCAAACTTATGATGATTCAACTGGTGTTCAAGATCCTGATTTTTGGGGTAGTATTATTTTAAAAGTTGTTGCTGTTGCTCTTTTGTTTTTAGGTCAAAAAACTGCTATGAGTATGGCTAAAGAAGCAGGCTATGGTGCAAATAAGGCTATAGGGAAGATTGCTGATAAGGTCAATACAGTTGGTATGGCCCCATTGAATTTTGTTAAAGGGCAAGCTGAAAATGCTGCTGATTATGCTAAATTTCTAGGTACTAAAGCTAAGGACTCTGCTGTTGGTGCTGCAAGAAATTGGGTGAATAATAGTGATAATAGTTTAGCTATAGGTATTAATAAGGCAATAACAGCAGCTGATAAGTTAAGAGAGACTAAGGAAGAGAGAGGGGCATATATGTCAAAAAGAGCTGACATTATGAAGAATACTTCAACACTTGAAGGAGTTCAAAAGAAGAGAGAATATGAGCAAAATCAAGCCAATATAGCAGGTGAGGCTATAAGATTTAATGTTGCTAAAGTAAAACCAAAGATTAATGAAACATTAGCTGGTGTGAAGTCTCAAGCTGAAATAGAAAAAAGGGCTATGGACTTTAAGAAGAATAGAGAGGCTTTTGTATCAGAGAAGGTTCAAGAGGAATTAAAGAAGGGTGTTAATGAAAAAGAATACTCTATAGATAATGTTAATGATAATTTTATAAGCGCATTATTAACCGCTCAGATGATGGATAAAAATGGTGCTATGGTTGATGTATTAACACCTGATCAAAAGGAAGCGATTAATGCCACAGAAAATCCTGCAGAGAAGAGGAAATTGGCTAAGAGTATATATGATGGGCTACCTCAGGATATGAAGCTTGCTGTAGAGAATAGATTAAAAGGTAAATATAATCAAGAAGTTTCTGATAGAAAAGAAAAAGAAGAAGAAATAAAGAAGGCTTATGATTCTGGGAATGTAGAGTTAGGCCAAAAATTGGCTATGGATGTTTATAATTCAGGAGTATTTGTCAATAAATCAAATATAGATAGAGCCTATAATGCAGAATTAGATAATATTAGAGGGGCGAATAAGAAAGTTGGAGAATCTGAACCAGTAAAGTTAAAGAGAGAAGAAAGAGCAATTAAAAATTTAGAAAAGCGCAGGGCATTTATACAAGAGCAAATTGAACTTGGTAAGGGTACATATACAAAGAAAGATCTTGATACTATTGATTCTCAAATTGTTGAGCAGAAAAAGAAACTAGTAGCAGAACAAGAGAGAGAGAAGAGAAAAGAAGTTGCTGGAACATTGAGGGGGAAGAAGCATATGTCTAAAGAAGAAATCGAGGCTTTAATTAATAGAGACAAAAAATATAAAGAAATGGGAGGAGATGCAAAACTTGCTTCATTAGAGGAGGAAGAAAGAATTACTGTTAAAGATAGTGATTATCTAAATGACACTAGTAAAGAGTCATTAATTAATGGAATTTTATCTGATGAAGGCTCTGATAAAACTTTTGAAGAGAGATTACAAGAAAAGGTAAAGGCTGGAGAGATAAGTTATAATTTAGCAAATTGGATAAGGTCTAAGAGAGAAGGTAATAATAACATTACGCTTGATGAATTAAGGGGGCAGAAGAAGACAGAGCTATCTAATATAAGGTCAGATGTTGATAAAATGAAAGCATTACGATTAAATGATAATGAAAGAAATATAGTAGATACTTCTTATGAGAGTTTACAAAAAGCAAGGAAAGAAGTTGCTGATGCTAATAAAGCTATTAAAAAACAACAAGAGGCAGTTGCTATTAATAGGCAAAAGGCTGCTGGTGTCTTTGAAGAGGGTAAGAGTGAAAAGTGGGATAAGATTAAGAGTATACAAAGTAAATTGAAGGAGACATATATAGATGAGAATGGTAGATTTAATCCAGAAGGATTTGGATTGGAGTCATTTCTAGTTGAAGATGATTTGAATAGAGGGAAATATACATTGCAGCCTGGCTTAGAGGAAGATTTTGCTGCTGCTATGGCTTTAAAAGTTAGTAATAAAGCTAGGCTTTCCCCATTGGAGCAGCAAATTTTAAAGGATAGAGGCATTACTGATTCTGTAATGAAATATATTAATAGAGGCAATGATAATGTTGCACGACAAGAGTGGAATAAACAGATTGAGAAGTTTGGGAATTCTGAATTTATTACTAGATTTAAAGCAAGAATCATAGAAACTAAACCAACTATTAAAACGCTTAAAGAAAGGGAAGAGGAAGAAATTGAGAAATATTCTAAAGAGAATATTGAAAATAGGGTTGTTGAATATTTATCGTCAGAAGGTGTTAGTAAATTTAAAGATACCAAAGGGAGTATTAAGATTGATAAGTTGCAAAATGAATTGGAGGCACATTTTGGTGGTCTTAATTTTGGTGATGAGGATCTGTTAAATAGATTATTTCATGAAGCAGAAGCTAGAAATAATGATCTTAAAAAGGTTAAGGAATATAATGGAAAAACTGATGATTTAGATATAATTAAAAGTATAGAGAGTTTAAAAAATATGTATTTAAGATCTAGAGCGACTGAGTATAGGGAGAAAGCTAAGAGCGAAGGTATTAAAGATAAAAAAGAGATAGATAAGTATGTTGAAAAAATGGCATATAAAGATGTTATGGAAACATTTAATCAATCTGTTATTCATAATAATAAATCAGGTCTTGGTAAAGCTATTAGTGATGATATGAATCGTTATGGATATGATAAAAATAATGAGGAAGCATTTGCTAGTGCTTTTATAAATGCTACTAAGGGTGGATTACAAAGAATGTGGCAAAATGCTAGTGATGAAATCTTATCTCAATTTGCTTCATCTAAGACAGGTAATAATGAAGAAGATAGGCAATCTCTAATTAAGTCAATGCTTCTATCAGAACAATTAAAGAATGTATTAGCTTCTCAGACTAGTAGTAC
>JAGPKW010000024.1:0-4390 GCA_018053685.1 Patescibacteria group bacterium | reverse complement strand
ATATTATTGAGATTATAAACCAACGTATTAAATATTTAGCTAATTTTAATAGCTTTTAATAATTAAAAGATGGACCAAGAAAGATTAGACAAGATATTAAATATATTAAAATCGGAAGATATATTAAAAGCACGCGTTAATTTCTGTTTGAAATATGGCATTGACGAAGCTAGTATATACCCTTGTTTTAATATTTTTTTTGGAGATTATATAAGAGGTAAAATTACAATAAAAGATTTTGTTAAGAATGTTATAAACTCTAAGCCACAATATAATCTGGATTTCTCTATTGAAGATATAATTATAGGATATTTAAGAATACATCTTGATCCTATAGAAAATTTATTGGATGAAAAAATTGAAACAATATTAAATCAAGTTAGGGATATATTTACTGAATTAAATAATATAGAATATGGTGCTAAAAATGTGTCTAAGGAGCTATCTGATGGACTTTTTGATCCATTTGCTGACCCAACATATATAGTAGATGAAGTTATAAATATACTAGACTTAAAGTTTAAAGGAGAAGAGCAAAGGGAAAGGTTCTATGATAATATTATAAAATTTATAAAAAATATTAGAAATAAAATACAGACTTTTGAGATCTTGACAAAACCTAAAAAGAATGGGGGGTTGGGTATACAAAAAAATGTAGCAGATAAAATTTTAGATATTGTTGATGGTGTTAAAAAAGATAAGGAGAACTTTCTATTAGCTCAGAAAATAGAAGAAAAAAATAATGTTATGTCAAAAGAGATTGATAAAGATAATATATTAGATAAGGTAAAGGATTTAAGAGATCAAGATATTAGTCGTGGTAAAGATATTATTAAAGAATATATTTATGGAGATAATAAATATTATATATTTGATGGTAGTATGGAAGAAATGTATTTGAAGCAGTTGAAAACTAAGGAAGAATCAAATGATATGAAATTAGATAAACGATATGATTATTCTAAATCTAAGCTAGTTGGTCCGATAGAAGAGCTGGCTTTATTTACTGTAAGGGATTTTAGGAATTTAAGTCCTAATGTACAAGATAGAGTTGCTATAATAGGAAGGAAGATAAAAGTCTTAGATTCTTATTCTACAAAGAAAAAGGTTTTAGGAATAAAAGCTTGGTTAAATTCTGAAGTATGTAAGGTATATAGAGAAATGATAGATGAAAGCGTAAAATATGGAGATATGTCTAGAATTATAAATATGAGAAAGGAAAGAGGGGAATTATACTTGACAGAAGAAGAGGTTGAAGCTATTGCTGGATTGAATAGGACATTAAGGATATAAAATGATATTTTTTTTATATTTTTTATGTGATAAAATATATAAATAATTAAAGGTTTTTATATGAATCAATTTCTTGTTCCACAATTTATAGATGTTGAACCAAAAATATTGGGTCCGATGGACCTTAGACAGTTTATAACTATAGTAATTGGCATCGTAGCTATTGTTTTATGTTATAAATTTGCTGATCTATCATTATTTATAGTTGAAGCCATAATTATAGCTTCAGCAGTAATACTTCTCACTTTTGTGAAGATTAATGGTAGAGGTTTTCATTTTTTTCTATTAGATATTGTTATGTTTTTTATTGGGTCTGATATACGCGTTTGGAGGAAAGAAGAAAGATTACAATTTGTATTAGAAGCAAAAGAAAATATTAAAGAAGAAGAAAGTAATGAAAAAGTAGAAATTAGAGGTACAAAATTATCTGAATTATCTTTATTATTAGATACTGGTGGAGCTTATAAAGCTGAAGATTTTGAGGAAGAAGAAAGAGAAGAAGAAGCTAGAGAGTTGCCAGAAGAAGATAATAAAAACAAATAATAGTAAAATATATGTCAGTTACTAATGTAGAAACAATGCATAGTAAGAAACTTACTGCGAAAGCACCTGATGCATCAACTCAGAGATATTTAGATATTGCTGAAATTAGGGATGATGTAGTTATTATGAAAGACGGGTCATTAAGGGGCGTTATAATGACATCTTCTATTAATTTTGCTTTAAAATCCCCACAGGAGCAAGAGGCTGTTATAGCTTCATATGTTAGATTTTTGAATACAATAGATTTTCCTATCCAGATCTTAATACAATCTCGTAGGCTAGATCTTGATAGTTATATTAATGAACTTAATAATAACGCGAAGAATCAGAAGAATGAATTATTAAAGGCGCAGATATATTCATATATAGAGTATATTCAAGATTTGATTGTTATGGGTGATATTATGACTAAGAAATTTTTTGTTGTCTGTTCATATAGCTCTGTAGAGAATAAAAAGACTGGTAAAAAAAGTTTTTTCGAGCGAGCAGGAGAGTTTTTATCACCAACAGCCATGCTAAGTCTCTCTAGAGTTATTTTTGAAAGATATAAACTGGAGTTACAAAAAAGATTAGATCATGTAAGGAATAATTTAGGTAGTATGGGTATAGCAGCTTCTATATTAAATACGCAAGAGTTAATAGAATTATATTATTCAAGTTATAATATTAATGTTTCAAGATTACAAAAACTTAAGGAGGTAGAAAAATTAAAAGTAGAAATGTAAAATTATTTATTAAAAATGGCATTTGATATACAACAATTATCACTAGGTGACGATTTAAACAAAAAAATTGAGAAAAAACAGAAGAAATCTAAAGATAATTTAAAGAAAGAAGTTGAAAAGCAAAAGGTAGAGCAGACTATACAATCTTTGGAAGAAGAAAAGATCTATAGACGAGGAATAACTTCTGTAAAAGATTTAATAGCGCCATCTTCTATGAGGATTACTCCCCATTATATTGAGATTAATGGAAAGTTTGCAAGGACTATATTTGTTGTTGGCTATCCGAGATATATTACTATAGGTTGGTTTGCACCGGTCATAAATATGAATAATACTCTAGATATATCTATGTTTTTCTATCCAGTTGATATAACATTAGTTCTAAAACAACTAAGAAATAGAGTAGGAGCTGTTGAAGCTCAATTAAGTGCTGATGTTGAAAAAGGTGCTCCACGTAATCCATTATTACAAGCTGCATTACAGGATATGGAGAGAATGAGAGATGATTTAACACAAGGACTTGAGAAATTTTTTCAATTTGCTTTATATGTAACAGTTTATGCTGATACAGAGAAGGAACTTGATCAATTTTCTGATGATGTTGATTTTCTTTTTGGATCTAAATTAGTACAGACAAAAAGAGCATTTTATCAAGCAGAGCAGGGGTTTAATTCATGCTTACCATTAGGTAATGATGAATTAAATATTTTGTTTAACATGAATTCCTCTCCTATTGCATCATCATTTCCTTTCATATCTTCAGAGCTTACTAGTAATACTGGGATATTATATGGAATTAACGAGCATAATAATTCTCTGATAATATTTGATAGGTTTACATTGCAGAATGCTAATTCTGTTGTTTTTGCTACATCAGGTGCTGGTAAGAGCTATGCAGTAAAATTAGAGGTTCTGAGAAGTTTGATGATGGGTACTGAGGTTATAATTATAGATCCAGAGTTTGAATATAAAACACTTTCTGATGCTGTTGGTGGGACATATATAAATATATCATTAAATTCTGAAACTAAATTAAATCCATTTGATTTACCAAAAACGGCTGGGATTTCCGGTGTTAAAGTCTCTGATATTATTAGAAGCGCTGTTATAACATTAAAGGGATTGTTGAAATTAATGATTGGCGATTTAACTCACCAAGAAGATGCATTGGTTGATAGAGCTCTACTTGAAACTTATGCAAAGAAAGATATCGATGCAAATTCAGATCTTGCTACGGTAGAAGCACCACTAATGCAAGATTTTTATGATATATTACAAGGTATGGAAGGTACTGAAGATATATCTTTAAGAATAAAAAAATTTACAGAAGGAACATTTTCTGGCTTATTTAATAGTCCTACTAATATTGAAATGAATAATCAATTAGTTACATTTTGTGTAAGAGACCTTGAAGATGAATTAAGGCCTATTGGGATATATACCATTGTTAATCACATTTGGAATGTTATACGTTCTCAATTAAAAAAAAGGATGCTTGTGATAGATGAAGCTTGGTGGCTAATGCAGAGTGAGGATTCTGCTAAGTTTATATTTGCTCTTGTAAAAAGATGTAGAAAATATTATTTAGGTGTTACAACAATAACTCAGGATGTTAATGATTTTCTTGGCAATCCTTATGGAAGGGCAATAGTTACAAACTCTGCTATGCAGATTCTTTTAAAGCAAGCGCCTGCTGCTATTGATAATATTGCAAAAGTGTTTATGTTAACAGAGGGAGAAAAATATCTGTTACTTGAAAGAGGGCTTGGAGAAGGTATATTTTTTGCTGGGCAAAAGCATGCAGCTATTAAAATTATAGCTTCTTATAC
>JAGPKW010000023.1 GCA_018053685.1 Patescibacteria group bacterium | reverse complement strand
AGCTGAAGCAAGAGGTGAGGACACTTCTAACTGGAATTCTCTTGAGAGAGGGAAGTGGATTAGAGAGTCAAACATTAATTATTTAACCTGTGGTCCTGTTCTTGTAATGGTTCTTCAAGGTTTTGGTGTTGTTACTGGAGTGAGAAAGATGCTTGGAAGTACAAGTCCTGCAGATGGTGATGTGGGGACAATTAGGGCTGATTACTCTCTGGATTCCTTTGCTCTTGCAGATGAACAGGGCAGAGTTACAAGGTCTATGCTTCATGCTTCAGATAGTGTCGAGAATGCTGAGAGAGAAATTGGGATATGGTTTAACGCAACAGAGATATCAGAGTATGAAACTGCTGCTGAAAAAATCTTTTATGATGTAAGCTGGTCTGATTAGAGTTTGAGTATTTCGTTAATTAAAATCTGTTTCTCTTTCTTTTTATTATTTTCATTTCCTATGGGTTGTATTTTACCATCTAGAAAATCTTTAAGTTTGAAAAAATCTTCTTGAAGTGTCTTTTTAAGATTAGGATTATAAAGAGCTGCTGCAGGGTGATACATTGCAAATACTGGTATGCCGCTGCTGTGTATAAACATTTGCCCATGTATTATTGATATATGTTCCTGAGGGAGAAATCTTTCAAGGGCATGTCTTCCAAGAGCAACAATTACCTTAGGTTTAATAAAGAGGAGTTCTGCATTTACCCATACTCTGCATGATTCCTTCTCATCAGGTAGAGGTTCTCTGTTTTCTGGTGGTCTGTACTTAACAACATTTGTTACATAAACATCTTCCCTTGTATATCCAATACTTCTTAGCATTTCATCTAGTAATTTTCCTGCTGCTCCTACAAAAGGTTTTCCCTGTTTATCTTCATTTACTCCAGGTGCTTCTCCAATGAATACTATTCCTGATTTCGGAGGTGTTAGTTCATATACAGGTTGTGTTGCATATTTCTTTAATTTACAGTTGTTGTGTAATGCAAAATACTCATGTATCTCTTTTAGGCTTTTAAAATCTTCTAGTTTCATTCTTTCCGATTATATATTAATTTATTGTTTAGTGTATAATTAAAAGCATGAAAAAGATTGAATACAAAGTAAATGTTTTTACTGGAATAAGGCCGTCAGGTGGGCTTACGATTGCAAATGTAATTGGGTCTGTTAATACAATTGTGTCTTTACAAAGAGAAGGTAAAATACAAAGACCTATGGTTTTTGTAGCAGATTTGCATGCTATTACAGATTCAAAACCTTCAGATACACAAAGATATGTAATAGATATTCTTAAGGATTACTTTGCACTTGGGCTTAATAAGGATAACTCTGATGTGTTTATTCAATCTCATCTAGTTGAGGAGATTTCAGAGCTTAATCTTTATTTCTCAAGATTGATTAGTATCTCAGAACTTTTAAGGGTACCTACCTTAAAAGAAATGATAAAGAAAAATGTTGATACCTCTAATGCTTCTTTACTTCTTGCGATGTATCCGATTATGATGTCTTCTGATATCCTGCTTCAAAAAGCTGAATATGTTCCAGTTGGGGAGGATCAAAGTGCTCATATTGAAATGGCAAGATTTTTAGCAAAGAAATTTAACAGGGAGAATAATGAAGTATTTCCTATGCCTAAAATACTTTCTTTGGGTGAACCTGTGAGAATTATGTCATTAACTGGTGAAGGAAAGATGAGTAAGAGTAATCCAAGTGGAGCAATATTGCTTGACGATCCAATTGATGTTTCATTGAATAAGGTAAAAAGAGCAAAGACAGCATTTGCTGGTGAGATGACAGAGTCTCTTAAATCTTTGATTAAAATAGGGGAATTTGTTTCAAATGAGGATGAAAAAATTAAAATTAGTAATATATTGGATAAACACATGCATGGAGAAAATGTAATGGGAGAACTAAAATCAATTATTTTGATAGCAATTGAAAGATACTTAATCAATTTCCAGAAATCAAAAGCAAATATGTCTGACTCTTATGTATTGGATCTAGTAGAAAGTGGAGGTGAAATCGCAAAGAAAAATGCTAGAGAGACTATAAAAGAGGTCAGAAATGCAATTGGGTTTAAATATGTTTAGCAGATATCGGAATTTGAATCAGCTTTTGTATTAAGTTTATCTTCTACAATTAGAAGTAAGTCTTCCGAAGTTATATTTAACGATTGTGCATTTTTATCTATGCAGTACTCTAAATCGTTAATATCTATTTTAGGATTATTAATCATTCTAACAACACTATTTACAATACCTTCGAATTTATCCTTAGGATTACAGTTTATATGAAAACCTGTATAAGAGCTGTTATATTCTAATTCACCGTTGTAAGTAGGGATCTTCTTTTTGGGAAAAAATTTCTCAATGCTCATTAAATTTTATATTATCTTAAATATTACAAGGTGTTATTATATCATAGAGATATTCAATATCAATATTTTACTGTTTATATTTTCTAATGATATACCTTTGTTCAGCACCGAAGATATTTTCTAAATTCTTTTCATTAACTTCAAAAATCTTTATTCTTCCATCATTATGTCTATTTGAATCTGCTACCATTAGTGAAATAGTTCCATCATTATTTACAACTTTTGCCAATATTACTCCAACATGTCCAAATGGCTTTTCCGTTATTTTTGATATTCCACCTGTTGTTGTTACAAAAAGATCACCTGCTTGATAATCTTCTAATTGTAAAGGACCAGCAAGTGCTAATGCACCATAATTAGTATATGCTTTAGTGACTTCTCCATATTTATTATCAACTAGCTGTGTAGGTATAAGTTCTCTTGCTGTTGTTATTGGTGCTCCTCCAATATATGGGATATTTAAATCTGGGTATAACTCTGATGCTAACATAGCAAAGCCAACACATTGAAGTGGCTGACCTTCTACATTTACTGTTGTTGATTGCCCAATTATTGTGTTAATATCATCTGTATTTTTCCCAACCACAAAATCTTTATACCATTGAGTTTGTTTAAGATAAACAGAGAATCGGACATCAGAATCGTTTGGGTAACTATTTACTGCATCTTGTAAATCAAAAATATTTTGAATTGATTTACTATCCTTTATTTCCTCTTGGAATTGAAGAGGGTTTTCTGGATTGTAAATTAAATCCAAAGAGTTTTTTATCTTTCCATCTATGTTTGAATTAATAACATTTATCTCGTTTTGGTTAAAATCAAGAGGAATTTCGTGTTTAGATTCTCTATATAAAGTATAACGATTAAGTGTTTTTGTAAGTTGTTCTGTTTGATTTAATGGTTTCTCATTAATAAATGATAAAGAAACTATTAAAATTCCATCAGATAATTCTCCAAGACCATCTGGATCTGTTTGCTCAAATGTTATGTTAGTGGGAATAATATTAGTTTTAATTTGCAAGTATTTATTTTCACCTTGAATCCATTTAAAATCATGTGGGCCATTTTGAGCAAGGTCTACAGTTGCATCTACTTTGTATCTTGATGGACTGAATGGTCCTTGATTATATGATATTGGATGATCCCATCGCTCAGTAGTAAGATATTTCCCATTTTCTTGTAAATATACAAGTGAGGATATTCCTGTTGCAATTGCACATACTCCTCCACCTTTGACCTCTGCTTTTGTGCTTGTTAGACCATATTTATATTCTCTTATCCCAGAAGGGTCTGCTAATTTAATTAAATCTATATAAGAATATTTAGTTTCACTTTTTAACTGTCCATTATTATCTTGAAATTCCGAAATATTTTCTAATGCTTTTAAAATATTTATTATTTTATTAGGATATATTGAATTTTCATCTCCAATATAGGTAACTACTCTTGATTTTTCTTCTTCCTTAGAGAATTCTATTGAAGTATTATTTTCATCTTTAGCCTTTAGGAGAATTGCTGCTGTACTTTTTATATTATATGTGTTCGCAATTAATCCTATTTTTACTTCTTCTCCATTTTTTCCTCGAAGTGTTCTTATCTCTGCTATTTCAAAGTTGTTATCCTTAGAGATTAGAAATTCTTTTAATTCTTTTTTGCTGTCTATAAAATAATCATTTTTTATTGGTATGAGAAGCATAGGAGTTTCTTTTGTTGTTGTTATTTTATATCCAGGCTCCATTTTCTCTATAGATTCTAAATTGTAATTAGCCCATGTCTCTGTATTGATTACTTCATTATTGAATTCTTTCTGTTCATATGAATATGTAGGAGTTCCCTGCTGTTCATACTTATATGTTGGAGTCTTCTGGAATTCCTTTTGATAGCTATTTTTTTCATTGTAATTAACCCATGTCTCTGTATTGATTACTTCATTATTGAATTCTTTCTGTTCATATGAATATGTAGGAGTTTCCTTTTTTATTGGCTCTATATATTCTGGTGTTTCAGATAATGTTTCAATAAGTGCAGGTTGTGTATTACAGGGAGTAAAAGAGGAATTCTTGTCTTCTATATTCTTTTGTATAGGTGTTGATCCAGATAGGGTTGAACCTAGAATAGATGCTGCAATTATAAGATTAGCTTTTTCTTTTTCCATAGTATTTTTTTAAAAAAAGGATATTACTAAAATGTATTAGTTATTCCCCATATTATACATCTTTTAGATGTATTTTTAAATTATTTTATGTAATATATGTATGATAAAATTGTATAGTAAAATTTATATTATAAGAAAATTTGTCTTGTGAATAACACATTAAAAATTGCAAAAGAGAACATTTGTAAAGCAAAAGGTTTATTATTTGATTTTGATGGTACATTAGTTAATTTAGATAAACTCAATGTTGATGCATATACTTTAGTATTCAGGGAGATGTTTAATTTAGAGTTTACTAGAGACGAGTTTATGAAATATATTTCAGGTAAAGGATCTAGGAATGGAATAGTTGGATATTTAAATTCAAAAGGTATTAGAGAATACTCTAGCCAGAAATTAAATACTATTTTTTATGAGTATAAAAAGAGACTTATTAATGAAAGAATAAGAGATGAGATATATCTTCTTCCAGGAATAGAAGAATTCTTAAAAGATTCTAATATTAAAACAAAGAAAAAGATAATTGTTACTTCATCTAGAAAAGATTTTGTTGAGTATATTCTCAGATATTTTGAGATATATAAATATTTCAATAAAGTAATTGACAGGTTTGACGTTGTTAGAGGTAAGCCTGATTCTGAAGGGTATTTTAAGGGAATGAAATATCTTGGATATACAGAAGATCAGTGTGTTATATTTGAAGATTCTTTCTTCGGTTTACAGTCTGCAAAAGGTACTGGAATATTTACAATAGGGATACTCAATAAAGGGTGGAACGATGATTTTGTATATCAGCTTTCTGATTTTGTTATAGAGGATTATAGAATTCTAATTATTTAGATTCTGATATTAAAACATTTCCTATATGGTCTGTGTTTTGTAAAAAATATTCTTTATCTACTGGAATTCCATTATAGAAATAATCTAAATATCCCATATTTAGAGAATCTTTCCCTAATAATTTTTGGGTACAATATGAAACTCTATTCCACCATATTCCATCATCTAAGTTCTGTCCAAATGTATGTCCTCCTTTAAAGAATTTTAAAGATTCTAATATATTCATACTATTTCTGTATCTCATTAATGTCCATATTCCAACTTCAATACTAATTTTATCATCATTATAAAGGTCATCATATGTATAATTAGTATTATGAGCATTGTTATAATTCTCAAGATGTTTCCATTGAGGAATAAGTTGATACCATCCGACTGCACCTGAATAAGGAGATTCTTTGAATATTCCACCATTGCTCTCTGTCATAGCTACAGATATGAAAATTGCTGTTAGCTCAGCTTTACTAAGTTTAGGATTTGTGTTGTATTCATCGTTATAGTATTTATTCGCTTCATTAATAAAAACATCTTTTAAAAATTTTATATTTGTATCAGGCCAATATTGTATAGCTCTATTTAATATTTCTTTAGTTTGTGTATCTTTATTTTCCTTTCCTTCTAATATATTTAATGTTCGTTTGTATAAATGGTAATTTGATTTTAGGTATTCAAAATTATTAATATCTAAATTGTTTTTAACGACATCTGTTAATTTATTTGATGGGTCATAATATCCTGCTAATGTTAAAGCAAAGATATTATTATTTTTCCCATCATTCTTAATTTTTTGTAATGTATAAAGTATGCATTCCTTTCCAACTATTATGTTGAAAAATGGATCTTCAAGCTTATCTTGTGTATATTTTGTATTATCGTTTAACCTTTCTTTTAATGCTTTCTGTGAATGAATTGGATAAAATTGCATTGGCCCAGTTCTTTTGTAATTTGGGTCTTTGTTTGAATCCTCATTCTCTTCATAGTTTATATTTGCTGCTATTATAGAAGATATTATAGTTTTCATAGCATCTGTATTAATTCCATCACTTTTTGCCGCATAATCAGAAACCGTATCAATAAATGGGATATATTGCTCAAATTTAGGATATTCTTTTAGATATCTCTCATAAGAGAAAGGCTCTTTGTTTAGTTGAATATACTGCTTATTTAATTCTTCTATATTCTTTTTTAAATTGTCTTTTTCAGATTCTGCACCTAGAGTATCTTTAGGTGAGCATCCACCGAAAGCAAGTGCAACTCCAACAGCTGTTAATCCTAATGTTGTCTTTTCAAGGAATTCTCTTCTTGATATTTTTTGACTATTATCCACAAGATCAATTTTAGGCATAGCTTCTTCTTTAATTTCTTCCATAATTATATACATTATCAAAAAATGATCTTTTAATAAATAGCTAAAATAATATATAATAGATAGTATAGTTTAATATTTAATTTTAATAACAATATTATGTTTTCTGAAAATAGTGTTGAGAATAATATTGATGATATTACAAATAAATTCCCTAGTGTGCTTGTAGAATTAGGAAAAGATAAAGATTATGAATATGAACGTATAAAGTTTTCATGGGAGGATAAAAATTTCTTAAATCACAATAAATCATATGATAGGGCTTTTTCTATGATACCAGACGATATGCCTGAGAATTCTTTACCTGCTTTATTTCAGTTAACTTCTAAAGAGAATAAAAGTGCTGAAGGAAATCAAGAGTTATGGGATTTAGAGATGAATAAAGATGAAATATATGAAGTTTTAATTGATAATGGTTTAGAAATCTTAAAAAATATTAGTAAAGAATATCTTACTATAAAGACTCCAGTTTCTATGTTTTCTAAGGATATAATAATTGAGAATAAACCATATGTTATTACATATATGTCTCCTGAAATATATATAGCAGGTATTTCTATGAGAGATAATTATGTAAAGAGAATAATGAGTAGGAGAGTAGAAAAGAAAAGTTCTTAATGTTGAAATTTAATTTACATTAAATTAATAATTATTATATTATGACAGAATATGAAAGTAATAATAGAGAAACATTAAATCATGATTTTGAGTATATTACACTACAAGATTTTGAAGGATTAAATATAGAAGAATTTCCTTCATATGAAGGAGATGGAAAAACATCATTCTTATCAAAGTATGACAAAGAAAAGATTGAATATTTAAATAATATTGGGATTGATATCCCTAAAGAGTGGTTTAAAGATGGTGAAGAACTTATAGAGAATTGTAGACCTCTTGCTATTACTATGTTTATAGTAACAGGGCATATACTTACAATGGAGAAAGCAAGAAAACTGATTGAAGGAGACTCTAATTATGAAGATAAGTTTAAGCAAATGGTTGAGTATTCTAATATTTTTCTTTCTGAGAATAGATTAGATACAAGTGGACGTAGAATGAAGTTATTAGACGGTGTTCTGTTTGAGGATTTAAAAAGAGATTTAGGTTTTTCAGCTAATCCTGAGGTAAGAGTTTCAAAGGAAGAGCTCCATTATGTAGTTGGATATGTATTTGACTGCTTAAAGAAAGAGAAGGAAGAGTAAACTATTTTTTTGCTTTTAAGTATTGAAAAATTTCTTTTGTAGTAGGTCTTCTGTTATACATAAGGCATCCAAGTTCAAACAGTTTAAATGCAATCCATACTGCTATTACATCATATATTGTTGTAAGTACAAGTCCACCTATTAACTGTGCATTAGAGATTGTATTAAATGAATACCTAAACAGTAGAATCATATGAGATGTAAGTGGAAAGTATGTAAAGAACTGAGATATGCTTCCTGCTGGATTTGCCATTATTATAGAGGATAAATATAGCGGAAATATTGCAAGAAGAATAAATATTGATGACAAGTTTCTACTATCCTGTGCACCTGTACCTACAGCACCAGCACCAGTCATAATTGCTGCAAAAAGTATAAATCCAGATAGAATTAAGAATAAATTAATTGGGATAATTGATAGGTTTAAATGATTTAAATCAATAGGTATTGATAGACCTAATCTGTTTTGTATAAGTATATATCCACCAATACCAAATACGACCCAGACAAGAAGCTGAACAATGACTACTCCTGTAAGACCTATAATTTTACCTAGCATTAAGGACTTTTTATCAACTATGGACAACATTGTTTCAATCATTCTATTTTCCTTTTCTGCTGATACACTCTGAAGTAGGAAGCTTGAGGAGATAAATACTGCTATAAAAAATACAGCCATTGAAACAATTGGAATTAAATACTGACCAAGATTTTGTTCTACTAAATTTCCATTTTTATCAAAGCTTTTCATAATTGATGTGGGATTGGATGTAAGAATTTTTACCTGCATTGGATTGTTTATTTTTATAGTAGCACTCTGCTTAAGTAAGCTGTTTATAATAGAAGAAGTTGTTAGACCTGTGATTGTCTCCTGATTCTTTTTATATATCAAATCGTACTCAAACACTTCTGAGAAGTTTTTAGGTATTACCACTAATAATTTTGTGGAATCATTCTTAACCTCTTCAACTGCCTTGTTGTAATCACTAACTTTCTCAAATGGTGGAGTAATAACCAAAGCATCTACTACGTTTGCATTATCAAGTATGTATATTGTTTTAAAGTTCTCTATTGATCCTGATTCAAATTTTTTTGTACTTTCTACTGTTGCATAACCTGTTACAAAAGAGATGACTGCAATAAAGATTGGAAGAAAGAGTGTAGAAAGCCAAAAAGATGGCTTTTTTACTGTTTGTGTAAATTCATATTTTGCTACTGTCCAAAATTTTTTACTTCTCATGTTTTTTAACTGATTCTATAAATATTTCATTTAAAGAAGGATAATCAACTTTTAGTTCAAGAATATTTGTACCATTATCGATTAGTTCTTTTATAACATCGTCAGTATTGAATTGTGCCCTAGGAGTTACTTCTGCACTACTGTTATAAATTATGCTTGTGTATGTTTTACCATCTCTTAAAGGTTTTTTACCTGTAAATGATATCATTAATGTATTTGATCCATATTTTTTTCTTACTTCTTCAATTTCTCCATATTCAATCTTTTCTCCTTTATCAATTATAAGTAAACTATTTGCCATTTTTTGAGCTTCATCTATTACATGTGTACTATATAGTATTGTTGTTCCTTGTTTAGCCATATCTAAAAGAATATCG
>JAGPKW010000022.1 GCA_018053685.1 Patescibacteria group bacterium | reverse complement strand
GATAATGCAGCTACAACAAAATTAGATCCTAGAGTTTATAAAAAAATGAAGCAATATTTTTTAAATGATTATGCTAATGCTTCATCAATACATTATATGGGAGAAAAAGTATTTAATGATATGGAAGATGCTAGAAAAAGAATTGCTAGTATATTAAATTGTGATCCAAATGGAATTATTTTTACAAGTTCTGCTACTGAATCTAATAATTTTATAATCAAAGGTGTTGCGAGAGCTAATAAAGATAAGGGTAATCATATTTTGGTTTCAGCAATAGAACATCATTGTGTTTTATCTGCTGCTGAGCAATTAGAGAAAGAGGGATTTGTTGTTGAGAAAATACCAGTTGATAAAGATGGGATTATAATATTATCAGAATTAGAGAAAATGATAAAAGATGAGACAATATTAGTTTCTACAATGTTTGTTAATAACGAAATAGGAACAATACAGCCAATAAAAGAAATATCTGAAATAGTTCATAAAAAAGGTAAGTTATTGCACGTAGATGCTGTTCAAGCTGTCCCATATTTGAATATAGATATAAATGGCTTAGGCATAGATTTTTTAAGTCTTTCAGCGCATAAGTTTTATGGGCCAAAGGGCGTTGGGCTTGCGTATATAAATAAGGCAATAAAAATAGAGCCATTAATAGTTGGTGGAGGGCAAGAAAAAAATTTAAGATCAGGGACATATAACACGCCTGGGATTATTGGCATGGCTTATGCAATAGAACTTGCATATAATACTAGAGATGAATATTTAAAACATGTTACAGAATTAAGAGATTATATGTGGGATAGAATAAAAAGTGAAATTCCCGATGTATATTTAAATGGTTCTTTTAATAAGAGAACACCTAATAATTTAAATGTTGGATTTAAAGGTATAGAAGGGGAGGCAATATTAATGATGTTGTCTACGAAGGGAATATGTGTTTCTACTGCATCTGCTTGTGGTGCTCAAAATTTAGAAGTTTCTCATGTTATATCTGCTATAAAGTTGGATGATCAAAATGTAAATTCAAATATAAGAATAACAATGGGAAGATTTAATACAAAAAAAGAAATAGAGTATTTTGTTGATACATTAAAAATGGTTGTTAAAGAATTAAGAGAAAGAAGCCCTTTAACTAAAAATATAAAAACTGAAAAAAGTTTCAGTTGCTAATAATTAATTATATAAATATGGCTTTAAATTATACAGAAAAAGTTATGGATCATTTTTTACATCCTAGAAATGTTGGAGAAATAGAAAATCCTGATGGATATGCTGAGGTTGGGAGCCCTGTTTGTGGAGATATGCTATCTTTTTTTATAAAGGTTGGCAAAAATGATAAAGGGGAAGATGTTATTAATGATATAAAATATCTATCATTTGGATGTGCTTCCAATATAGCTACTGCTTCTATGCTAACAGAAGAAGTTATAGGAAAGACATTAGAAGATGCTAAAAAACTTAAATTTAAACAGATAGTTGATGATTTAGGCGGTCTTCCTCAACAAAAATTTCATTGTTCTGTTTTAGCTGTTGAAGGTTTGCAGAAGGCTATCGAAGATTATGAAAATAAAAATAAGAAATAGATTTGCTTTTTTTCTTATTATCTGTTATTATATTTTTTATTGTTAGCTAAAAAGTAATAAAAAAACATGAGGTCATGTGATTTATGTGCTCGTGGCACGGGCGTTATGCAGAAGCATAGCCATTCTCAAGTTAAGCATAAGACACACCAGAAAGTTAATGTTCAAACTAAAAGATTAGATGGTGGTAGTGTTAGATTATGTTCAAAATGTTTGAAGACTATAAATAAAATGGAAAAAGAAATAGTTGCTAAACAAACTGCTAAAAAAGCTTAAATAAAAAACTCCTATACTAATATAGGAGTTTTTTAGTGTAGAAAGTTATGTGTTATCTAACTTTCTTTCCAAAGTATAATTGAATTAGCTATGTTTATATATATTTTAGCAATAGCCAGAATATTATAAACAAGTTACTTTTGGAAAGTTTCATAAGGAGATAGCAAACTAATAATTAGATTGACATCCTTCCTTATAAAATAATAAATACAACGAAAGAAGTTAAATAATCGTTATAACTTTCTACATTATAAATATAACATAAAATTTTCAATTTTAAAATTTTAAGTTTATAATATAAATTATAATTATTAATTTAAAAAATGGGTATAATAGACTTATTATTTTCTGATCCAATATTGTTTGTTATATATACTATTTCGTTGTTATATGGCATTACAATACATGAATTTTTTCATGCATACACTGCTTATGTCGCTGGAGATGATACTCAATTAACAAATAAAAGGTTAAGTTTAAACCCTCTAAGGCATTTAGACCCTGTTGGATTTATAACATTAATATTATTCGGAGTAGGTTGGGGAAAACCTGTTATTATTGATGTTAATAAGTTTGATAAAAAGAATTTAAAATCACATCTATATATGACGAGCTTAGCAGGTATATTGTCTAATATATGCTCTGCATTAGTATTCGCTTTAATATTAAAAATATTGTTAGCATTTAATTTTATAGTATCACCTGAGAATAATTTATTAGTTACATTTCTAGTTATATTGATAAATACTAATGTTGTGCTTGCTGTATTTAATTTAATACCAATACCACCACTTGATGGATCAAAAGTTTTAGCATTATTAATGCCTCCTAAATGGTATAAAATCAATGAATTTTTAGTTAGATATGGCAATACTATATTAATTATGCTGCTTTTTGTATCTTTATTTTCCAATGTCTCTATATTTTCATATTTATATCAGCCTGTTATAGATTTTATATACAAAATTTTTGGGTTATAAACTATTGCTTAAATAAGAAAAATATAGTATAAATAATATATATAAATATTTGGATACAGTGCTGGGCTATATTTTTTAGCCAATGTATAAGAATATTAAAGAGTTGCATTTATAAAATAATAAATGTAAATTTTTATTTTTCTTTAATTATTAAGAAAATATATAATGTCCACAATAAATCAATTAATAAAACATCCTAGGAAAGATAAAGTAAAGAGAACGAAGACATCAGCTCTTCAAACTAGATTTAATGTTTTAACAAATAGGGTGGTTAAATCAAAAAAAAGTAATCCTTTTAAAAGAGGAGTTTGTTTAAAGGTCTATACGACAACACCTAAGAAACCAAATTCAGCTTTAAGAAAAGTAGCAAGAGTAAAGTTATCTAATGGGCAAGAAGTAATTGCATACATTCCTGGTATGGGGCATAATTTGCAAGAACACTCAGTTGTTTTGATTAGAGGTGGAAGAGTAAAGGATTTACCCGGTGTTAGATATCATATTGTAAGAGGTAAATATGATACAAGAGGAGTAGAAAATAGAAAGCAGGGTAGGAGCTTATATGGAGTTAAAAAAGAAAAAATAAAAGCTCAATAAATAAAAAAATAATTTAATAATATGAGAGGAAAACAAGCACCAAAAAGAAATTTATTGCCAGATTCAAGATATAACAATATAACTGTTTCTAAATTTATAAACTATGTTATGAAAAATGGCAAGAAAACAGTTGCTGAAAAAATAGTTTACGATTGCTTTGATGAAATAGAAAAAAATACAAAGATGAAAGGATTAGATGTTTTTGAGCAGGCAATTAAAAATGTTTCCCCACAAGTAGAAGTTAGAAGCAGAAGAATAGGTGGCGGAAACTATCAAATTCCAGTAGAGGTTAGAAGTTTAAGAAGAGAATCACTAGCATTTAGATGGATTCTTACAGCTGCTAAATCGAAGAAGGGTAAGAAAATGTCATCTAAATTAGCTGATGAATTAGTAGAAGCATATAATAATAGAGGAGATGCTATAAAGAAGAAAGATGATGTTTACAAGATGGCTCAGGCTAATAGAGCATTTGCACATTTTATAAAATAATAAATAATAATTAATTTTTATGCCAAGATTATATCCAATAGAAAAAGTTAGAAATATCGGCATTATTGCACATATAGATGCTGGTAAAACCACTACATCAGAACATATATTGTATTATACAGGTATTATACATAAAATAGGTGAGGTTCATGAAGGAGAAGCTACAATGGATTGGATGGACCAAGAGAAAGAGAGAGGAATAACAATTACTGCTACAGCTATAACATGTTTTTGGAAAAATCATCAGATAAACTTAATAGATACACCAGGCCATGTTGATTTTACTGCAGAGGTAGAAAGGTCAATGAGAGTACTTGATGGAGGAGTGGTAGTATTTGATGGGAAAGAAGGAGTTGAGCCTCAGTCAGAAACAGTATGGAGGCAAGCTGATAAATATAATGTTCCAAGAATTTGTTTTATAAACAAGATCGATAAAGAGGGAGCAAGTTTTGATTATTCACTTTCAACAATATGGGAGAGATTAACTCCAAATGCTATTGCAGTTCAAATACCAATAGGAGAAAGATCAGAATTCTCTGGGGTTGTAGATTTAATTAAGATGAAAGCTTATAGATTCGAAGGAGATAAAGGAGAAAAAGTTGTTGAATTTGATATTCCTAATGAGCTATTAGATAAAGCTAAAAAATATAGAGAAACTATGGTTGAGAAGATAGCAGAACAGGATGATACATTAATGGGTAAATATTTGAATGGTCAGGAAATAACAGTAGAAGAATTAAAAGCTGTTTTAAGAAAAGCTGTTTGTGATATAAAGCTTATACCAGTATTATGTGGTTCGTCATTAAAAAATAAAGGGGTTCAGCCAGTTTTAGATGCTGTTGTTGATTATCTTCCATCCCCTGTTGATAGAAATAATGGTGTTATTGTTGGTCATGATGAGCAAAATAATGAGGTTATAAGGAAAATATCTGATGATGAAAGTCTTTGTGGGTTAGTTTTTAAAATTGCTACTGATCCATTTATTGGTAAACTATCATTTTTTAGAATATATTCAGGAAGTTTAAAGGCTGGGTCTTATGTATTGAATTCAACAACTGGCCAAAAAGAAAGAATAGCAAGACTTGTAAGAATGCATGCTAATGATAGAGAAGAGGTTCAAGAAGCTTATGCTGGGGATGTTGTTGCTATAATAGGTTTAAAAGATTCAAAGACTGGACATACATTATGTGATGAAAATGCTCCAATTAAACTTGAATCTATGAAATTTGCTGATACTGTAATATCTCTTGCTGTTGAACCAAAAACCAAGGCTGATCAAGAAAAAATGATTATTGCATTGCAGAAGTTGGCAGAGGAGGATCCTACATTTAAATTTCATACTGATCCTGAGACTGGTGAAACTATTATAGAAGGTATGGGGGAATTACATCTTGAAGTAATGGTTGAAAGAATGAGGAGAGAGTTTAATGTTGAATTAAACACTGGTAAACCGCAGGTAGCTTATAGAGAGACTATAAAATCAACAGCACAAGCTGAAGGTAAATATATTCATCAATCTGGTGGTAGGGGTCAATATGGTCATTGTTGGCTAAGAGTTGAGCCTCTTGATCCAAGCTTAAGAAAGGATTTTGAGTTTGTTGATGAAATAAAGGGTGGCATTATTCCGAAAGAATATATACCAGCGATACAAAAAGGTGTTCAAGAGTCTTTATCAAATGGTGTTGTCGCTGGATATCCGGTTGTGAATATAAAAGTTACTGTTTATGATGGATCATTTCATGAGGTTGATTCATCTGAATCAGCATTTAAAATTGCTGCAAGTCAAGCATTTAAAGAAGCTTGTAGAAATGCAAGTCCAGTATTACTTGAGCCTATAATGCAGGTTGAAGTAACAGTTCCAGAACAATATATGGGAGATGTAATAGGAGATTTAAATTCAAGAAGAGGAAAAATACAAGAAATGCTTGATAAAAATCAGGCTAAGTTTATAAAAGCATTTGTACCGCTTGGAGAGATGTTTGGATATTCGACAACTTTAAGATCAATGACACAAGGAAGAGGCACTTATACTATGGAATTTGCTAGATATGAAGAAGCACCGAAAAATGTAGTTGAAAATGTAGCTAAAAAATAGGATGATACAGAATTTTGGCTATTGACAGGATTAATTTTATTGTATATTATATTAAAATATATAAAATAAATAAAAAATAATTAATAAATTAATACGGATAATTAGATAAAAATTATTCGTTTAAGAGGTAAAAATTATGTCAGAAATTTTTCAAAGAACAAAACCACACGTTAATGTTGGTACAATTGGGCACGTTGATCATGGTAAAACAACTCTTACTGCTGCTATAACACATGTTATGGCTGCTACTGGTAAAGTATCAAGAGTTGAGAACTATGAAGATATTGATAATGCCCCAGAAGAGAAAGCAAGAGGGATTACTATTGCTACTCACCATTCTAAATATGAATCAGATACAAGGCATTATGCACACGTTGATTGTCCTGGCCATGCTGATTATATTAAAAATATGATTACAGGTGCAGCTCAAATGGATGGAGCTATACTTGTAGTTTCTGCAGCTGATGGTGTTATGCCTCAGACAAGGGAACATATACTACTTGCAAGGCAGGTAGGCGTTCCATACATTGTAGTTTATTTAAATAAATGTGATATGGTTGAGGATAAAGAGTTAATAGATCTAGTAGAGGAAGAGGTTAGAGATTTATTAAAGAAATATGATTTCCCAGGAGATGAAGTTCCTGTTATAAGAGGATCTGCGCTAAAAGCACTAGAGGCTTGTGAGGCTAAAAATTATGATGATCCATATTTTAAATCTGTTGTAGAACTAGTTAATGCGTTAGATACATACATTCCTTTACCACAAAGAGATTTAGATAAACCATTCTTAATGCCAATAGAAGATATATTTTCTATTTCTGGGAGAGGCACAGTTGTTACTGGAAGAATTGAAAGAGGTATTGTTAAGTTAAATGACCCAGTAGAAATAGTTGGCATACATGAGACACAGCCAACAGTTGTTACTGGAATTCAAATGTTTAATAAAGATCTAGATCAAGGACAGGCAGGGGATAATGCCGGTGTTCTATTAAGAGGCACAAAGAAAGAAGATGTTTATAGAGGGCAGGTTTTAGCAAAACCAGGCACTGTTACTCCTCATACAGAGTTTGAATGCCAAGTGTATATTTTAAGTAAAGAGGAAGGTGGAAGGCATACACCATTCTTTAAGGGATATAGGCCACAATTTTATATTAGAACTGCTGATGTTACTGGTGAAGTAATATTACCAGATAATGTAGAAATGGTTAAACCAGGTGATAATGTTGGATTTACTGTTAAATTAGGCCAACCAGTTGCTTTAGAAGATAAACAAAAATTCGCTATTAGAGAAGGTGGTAAAACAGTTGGTGCTGGAACAGTTACAAAAATAATTAAATAGAAATATGGTTAAAGAGGATAGGAAAAATAGAATAAGGATAAAGGTAAAAGCATATGATAGTAAAGTAGTTGATCAAGCAACAAAGATTATAATCAATGCAGTTAGAAGATCTGGAGCTGAAATTGCTGGGCCAATTCCTTTACCAACAGATAAGAAACTTTATACTATTTTAAAATCAACATTTATTAATAAGGATGCTAGAGAACAGTTTGAAATGAAGGTTCATAAGAGACTTATAGATGTTTGGAATCCAACATCAAAAACTATGGAAATAATGAATTCTTTGAACTTACCAGCAGGTGTTAATATAGAAATAAAGTTATAGATGTTATGAAAAAATAGTCAAAGATGCTTTTAATATAAATCTTTGATTATTTTTTATGCAATTTATATAATTAAAATGGCGTAAATACTATATGTATCTCTGCGCTTAAATATAATGATAAAAGTATGAAATTTATTTTAGGGAAAAAAATTGGAATGACGCAAATGTTTGATGATAAAAATACTGTTGTTCCTGTTACTAAAATTTTAATAGAACCTAATACTATTACACAGATAAAAACAAAAGACAAAGAAGGAGTTGATGCTGTGCAGGTTTCTTTTTCTACTAAAAAACATATTACAAAACCATTAGCTGGGCATTATAAAGGCCTTGGTAATTTTAGATATTCTAGAGATTTCAGAGTTAGCGATATAAACAATTATAAAGTGGGAGATAAATTGAATGCAGATGTATTTAGTGAAGGAGATATAGTATCTATTGTTGGAACATCTAAAGGTAAAGGCTTTGCTGGTGTTGTAAAAAGACATGGATTTGGAGGGCATAATAGAGGGAGAGGGACGAAAGATCAAGAAAGGACATCTGGTTCTATTGGTGCTACTGGTCCACAAAGAGTTTTAAAAGGAACAAGAATGGCTGGAAGAATGGGTGGAGATAGAGTAACAATAAAAGGATTAAAAGTAATTAAAGTTGATAAAGAAAATAATATTTTATATGTTAAAGGAGCTGTCCCAGGTGCAAGAAATTCAATGTTAATGATAAAAGAAGAAAATAAATAATAATAAAAGATTATATGAAACAAATTGCAGTTTTTGATAAAAATTTAAAGGAAGTAAAAAATATAGATTTAAGTGATAATGTCTTTGATATAAAGCCAAACGAAGCTCTTATACATCAGGTTAGTGTTTCAATGCTATCTAATTTAAGAAGACCACTTGCTCATACAAAAACAAGAAGTGAAGTAAGTGGTGGAGGTAAGAAACCTTGGAGGCAGAAAGGGACAGGTAGAGCAAGGCAGGGATCAATAAGATCTCCTTTATGGGTTGGTGGAGGAATTACTTTTGGGCCAAGAAATGTAAGAAATTTTTCTCAAAAAATAAATGATAAAATGAGACAAAAAGCTTTTTGTATGCTTTTAACAAATAAAGTTGATAATAATTTATTGATGGTTATTGATAATTTAAATTTTGATAAGCCTAAGACAAAAGATATATTGAATATAATAGATAATTCAAAATTTAAAGGGCAAAAGTCAGTTTTATTTGTTGTAAATAAAAAAGATGATAATGTTTATAAAGCTGTTAGAAATATTGAAGGATTTAAAATTAAAACTTGTATAAATGTATTAGACTTATTAAAGTATAAAAATGTTATTATGGATGAACCTACTATAACTTCTATAAATGAGAGATATTCAAAGTTAAACTTTAAGAATAAATAAAAATATGCCAACAAAGAAACAAGATGAACAACCAAAAAATACTGAGGCTGTTGTTCAAAAAAAAGAAAATATAACAAAAAATAAGCCTGCATACATAAAAATTGTTAAAATATTAAGAAGGCCAATGGTTACAGAAAAAAGTGCATTGCATGAAAAAGATAACAATGAGTATATGTTTCGAGTAGATTTAAAAGCAACAAAACCAGAGGTAAGAAGAGCTATAAAAGAATTATATGGTGTTGATGTTGAAAGCGTAAATACTATTATTAGGAAAGGTAAGAAAATTAGATTTGGAAAAATTGAAGGTCAAAGAAGCGATGAGAAAATAGCTATAATAAAGCTTAAAGCAGGTCAAAGTATAAATATATATAAATAGAAATAAAAAATAAATAATATGGCAATAAAATTATATAACCCAATAACGCCGGGGTTGAGAAAAACAAGCAAGCTTGTTGGAAAGGGCGATAATAAAAATGATCCAAATAAAAAATTAATATCAATAAAGAAGAAACATTCAGGCAGAAATAATACTGG
>JAGPKW010000021.1 GCA_018053685.1 Patescibacteria group bacterium | reverse complement strand
AACACCATAATATATTAAAGCTCCAATGATATTTGTTGATAATAGTATTAATACCCATGCAACTTTATCTTCTGATTTAGAATTCATTAAATGAACTATCATTTTTATCCAGAATGCAATAGCCCAAATTATAAATAATATAATAGCTAGAGTAATAATAAATTTTAAAAATGAATCTAATGGAGAGCTTGGGATATAATAATTTTTATACATATTTTTTAAAATAAATTAATTATGTATTAATTATATCATAATATTTTTCTTGTGTATAATTATTGAAAAATAATTTTTATAAGCCAAAAATATGGGGGTTTAAAAGAAAAGAATAAAATAATATAATAAAAATATACCATCTTTTATAAAGGAGGACTTTATGGAGGACTCTAGTAGTGCTATAAGGGATAGGTTGGAAATACAGAAAGATAATATACATCATAGAATTCCAAAATCTAGAACTTATGACAGGAGGGGGCGGTATCCAATCAAAATAAATGCTTTCTATCATTTTTGCTGGCATGCAATAGTTGGGAATAGGGACCCAATAAGTGCTTGCAAGGTGATAAATATATTTTTTGAGAATACACATTATAAAATAGTATGCAAAAAAAGGGATGAAAGAATAATAAGTGAATTTTATAAAAATAAAGCTGATTTCAAGACTAAGTATGATTGTAAAGTTGATAAAGAAAAAATATTGTATTATTGGAATGCTATGTTTAAAGCTAAAAACCCATTTGAGATTTGTAGGATGATAAACAAATATCTATTAGATCCTGAATGGAGATTTGTCTGTAAATATAGAAACCAATATACAATAAGAAAACCAAAATTATATTTATCCAAAAAATAAAATAGCAATAAAATTAAAAAGCTCTATCTAAAGATAGAGCTTTATTTTTTTCCACAGATTTTTTAAAAATATAAAAAGTGATAAAATAAAAAATAATAATTTAATAATCAAAAAGGTTTATGTCACAAAAAAAACAATCTGAAGCTCCCTTATCTCTCGAAGGAGTAAATAAAGTTATAAAGGTTTTGATTTATTCTGATATCTTAATATCTGGAGGGTTTGGTCTTGTTGCACCTATTTTTGCCATTTTTATAATTAATAATATATATGGTGCAACATTAGAAGTAATAGGTATTTCAACAGCCATATATCTTATAACAAGAAGCTTAACGCAACTTGTCGTATCTGAAATTATAGAGAAAATTCAGGGCGAAGAAGATGATTTTTATTTTGAATTTATAGGTACAATAATGTCATCTCTTATATATTTATTTTTCCCATTAATAATAAATGTTCCTCAACTATATATGGCAGAAATAATATTGGGTGTTTCTTCTGCTATGACTTATCCATCATGGGTAGCAATATTTTCAAGACATGCTGATAAAGGAGAAGGATCTAGGGAGTGGGCGATTCATGATATATTGATAGATGTAGTTTTATCTTTAACTGCTGTAATTGGAGCTGTTGTTGTATCTAACTTTGGTTTTCAATTTATATTTTTAATAATAGGTACATTAGGTATGGTAGGATCTATTGTATTAATAGGTATGAAAAATGATTTATTTAAAACTAATAAACATACAAAAAATGATAAGTTGTTTGAATTAAAGGATGTAGAAGATTATGAAAAAGATATGAAGAAAAAATCACTATCAACAATCGCTCCTAAAAAAAGAGGAAGACCTAAGAAAATCTCTAGTTAATTCTAGAGATTTTTGGTACATCTAAGAGGAATCGAACCTCTATTCCAAGATCCGCAATCTTGTGTTCTATCCATTGAACTATAGATGCTTGCAATTTTATAAAATATAGCATTAAATATTTAATATTTCAATCATAATATTTTTTGTTAAGATAATAAAATGGACGACGAAAAAATGTATAAAGTATATTTATTTATTTTATTGTTTTTATATACAGTATTTGTGGTAGCAATAACATTTTTTTTAACTAAAGATGTTTATATGAGATTTATTAAATAATTATGGAAGATATTAATTTAAAAGATTATACTACATTTAGAATTGGGGCTAATCCAAAAATTTTATATATTATAAAGGATAAAAATGATATATTAAATATATTAGACAAAATAGATAATAATAAATATTTAATACTTGGTGGTGGTAGTAATTTATTAATCAGTGATAGAATCAAAGAATATAGTGTTATAAAAGTGGAAAATAAAGGAATAAAGATTGATGGTAATTTTATAGAAGTAGAAGCAGGAGATAACTTTCAATTTGTAATAAATACTTCAATAAATAATAATTTAAAAGGATTAGAATGGGGCAGTGGAATACCTGGAACTATTGGTGGGGCAATATTTGGAAATGCAGGATCATTTGGTGGAGAAATAGAAAATAATCTAGATCATGTTGAGGTATTTGATATTAATAATAGAATAAAAAAAGTGTTCAACAATAAAGAATGTGAGTTTTCTTATAGAAATTCTGTATTTAAAAAGAATAAAAATAAATATATTATAGAAAAAGCTGTTTTTAAGTTAGATAAAGTTGATGATATGAATGAGATAAAGGAAATATACAGAAAAAACATGTTAATTAAGATGAAAACTCAGCCAATAAATAAATTTTCTGCTGGATGTATATTTAAAAATATTGTTTATGATATAAATAATAAAAAATTAGTTGATTTTATGAAGAAATATCAAGAAAGCAATATTTTTTTAGATAAAAAACAAATACCAGTAGCATTTATCATAGATAAATTAGGATTAAAAGGACTTAAAATCAATGATGCTGAAATATCAACTATACATGCTAATTTTATAATTAATAATGAGCATGCAAAATATAAAGATATAAAAAGATTAATAGATATTATAAAAGAAAAAGTATTAAGTAATTTAGGTATAATACTTGAAGAAGAAATAGAAATAATATAATATATTCTTATATTTTATATAAGGAGGTTTTTATGAAAAAAGAGCATAAAATTTTTTTATTTAATACTTTATTTTATTTTATTATAATCCCATCATTCTGCTTTGTATGCTATTATATTATTTATAATCTGATAAAAGGAATTATAAAATTATTTATTAAGTAGTATTTATGCACCCCTATATGAGGTGCTTTTTATTGAAATTTATTTTATTTTTGATAATATATATATTATGCTTATTTAGTAAAGATAAAAACATGTCAATTTTTGGAGATCTAAATAAAAAATTGCTTGACAAGCATAAACCAATAGTAGATAGAATTAATAGTTTAGAGAATGAGTATTCTGATTTAACAAATGATGCTTTAAAACTAGAAATATCTGTCATTAGAGATAAAGTAAAAGATGAAATTTCTAAAACAAAAAATAAGGAAGATGTTTTAAATAAATATCTTGAACAGGTTTATGCGATAGTCAGAGAAACATCAAAACGTGTATTAGGTATGCGCCATTTTGATGTACAAATATATGCTGGAATATTCTTACATAAAGGATATATTACCGAAATGAAGACTGGAGAAGGCAAGACATTAGTTGCAACATTGCCAGCATTCTTGAATTCTTTAGCAGGAGATGGGGTTCATATTGTAACAGTTAATGATTATCTTGCCAAACGTGATGCTGAGTGGATGGGTAAAATATATAAATTCTTGAATGCAAGCGTAGCATATATAGGACACGAAGAATCAATGAAATTAGATTATGTTACAGATCAAGACGGCAATTTACATTTACAAATGGTGCCCATATCAAGAAAGGAAGCATATTTGTGTGATATTGTATATGGAACAAATAATGAATTTGGTTTTGATTATCTAAGAGATAATATGGTTATAGATTTAGATGATAGAGTTCAAAGAGGTTTGGATTATGCAATTGTAGATGAGGTTGATAGCATTTTAATAGATGAAGCAAGAACTCCACTTATAATATCTTCTCAAGCTGAGCAATCTACAGAAAAATATTATCAATTTGCTAATATTGTAAAACAATTAAAAGAAAATGAAGATTATGTTATTGATGAAAAGCAAAAAAGTGCAATTTTAACAGATAATGGTTTAAAAAGAGTAGAAGAAATGTTAAATATAAAAAATTTATATACTGATGAAAGAATAGATTTAGTACACCATTTAGAAGAAGCTTTAAAAGCTCAAAGCTTATTTTTAAGAGATAGAGATTATGTTGTAAAAGATGGTGAGATTATAATTGTAGATGAATTTACAGGAAGGTTAATGCCTGGAAGACGTTATAGTGAAGGTTTACATCAAGCTATAGAAGCAAAAGAAGGAGTTGAGATAAAAAATGAAAGTATGACTCTTGCCACTATAACATTACAAAATTATTTTAGAATGTATAGAAAACTTGCTGGTATGACAGGAACTGCTGTAACAGAGGCTGAAGAGTTTTCAAAAATATATAAACTAGAAACTGTTGTCATACCTACAAATAAAAAAATGATAAGAAAGGATTATGAAGATGAAATATATAAAGATGAAAAGTCTAAATTTAATGCTGTTGTTAATAAAATAAAAGAAAAATATGAAAATGGGCAACCTGTGCTTGTTGGAACTGTTTCTATAGAAAAGAATGAACAATTACATAAATTACTTGAAAAAGTACAAATTCCGCATAACGTCTTAAATGCTAAAAATCATGAAAGAGAAGCTGAAATTATAGCACAAGCTGGCAGGCTTCATGCTGTTACAATAGCGACTAATATGGCTGGACGTGGTGTTGATATTATGCTTGGTGGAAATCCTCAAATTAAAGAGGAGGCTGAAAAGGTAAAAGAGCTTGGTGGTTTATTTGTTATAGGAACAGAAAGGCATGAATCAAGAAGAATAGATAATCAACTAAGAGGCAGATCTGGGCGTCAAGGAGATCCAGGTGAAAGTCAATTCTATTTATCAATGGAAGATGACTTAATGAGAATATTTGGAAGTGAAAGAATAAAGAATATGATGAATGCTATGGGGCTTCCTGATGATATGCCAATAAAGAATAAAATGATAACAAGATCAATAGAATCAGCTCAAAAACGAGTTGAAGGATATAATTTTGATATAAGAAAACATCTAGTAGAATATGATGATGTTATAAATAATCATAGAAATATAATATATAAAAAAAGGGAAGAAATATTAGAAAATAAAGATAATTCAAAAGAAATAGTTTTAGGCTTTATAAAAGATGAAATTGAGAAGATAGTTAATATAAATACTTCTGAAGATAATGTAAATTTATGGAATATTGATAATATTCTTATAAATATAAGAAATATGTTTAATGCTCCAGATGATATTAGCTCTAATATAAATAATATTATACAAGATAAGCAGGTACATGATTTAAACCAAAAAAAACAATCTATAATAGATTATATTTTTGATTTGGCATCAAAAAGTTATGATCTATTAGAGAAAGATATTAGCCCAGATATATTGAGACAGATTGAAAGGGCTTTATTATTAAAAGTTATTGATACTTTATGGATAGATCATCTTGATAGAGTAGATGACTTAAGAATGGGTATAGGCTTAAGAGGATATGGGCAGAGAGACCCACTTGTTGAGTATAAAAGAGATGCATTTAATATGTTTTCTGAATTAATAGATAATATTAAACATCAAGTTGCTTTTTCTATCTTTAAGATCAAACTTCTTGCAAATACAGAGGCAGAACAAATTATAAACAATAATCAAATAGTAAAGGAATCTGAAAGTGGAGCTGATGAGCCAGCGCAATTTGAAGAAGTTAAAGAGATGTTTAGTGATAATGATGTAAGAAAGAAGATGCAAGAAGAAGTAAATCAAAATAAAGGAAATAACACAATACATCATGAAAAAATAGGTAGAAATGATCCTTGCCCATGTGGAAGTGGTAAGAAATATAAAAAATGTTGTGGGAAAAATAAGTAAATTGATAAATTTATTTTGACAACTATATATTATATTGCTATAATTCTTTTATAAAAATTAATAAAAAATAAATTTAAAATTATGCTAGCTATTATTAAAACTGGTGGAAAACAATATTTAGTTAAAGAAGGATCTAAAATAAAAATAGAAAAACTAGATAAAAATATTGGCGATAAAATATTATTTGATGAAGTTTTATTATTAAGTGGAGAAAATAGGTCTAGTTTAGAAGTTGGATCTCCGTTAATTTCTGGAGCTAAAGTTGAAGCTACTATATTAAAACAAGATAGATATAAAAAAGTAAATACAGTAAAGTTTAAAAATAAAATTCATTATCAAAAAACAAAGAATCATAAACAATATTATACAGAAGTTGTTGTTGATAAAATAGAAAAAATCTAGCTTTAAAGCTAGATTTTTATGCTTCTATTCTTCCAGATATAGCATCAGAAAGAGTAATTTGATCTATATATTCTATTTCTGCACCTACTGGAATCCCACGGGCAAATCTTGTAACTTTAACTCCCATTGGTTTTAACATCTTCGATATATATATTATTGTTGATTCTCCTTCAATTTTTGGATCTATACCTAAAATAATTTCATTTATTTTGCTTTTATTTTTTTCAACTCTTTCTATTAGTTCTTTTATTTTAATATCATCTGGACCTATTCCATTTAATGGGTCTAATAAACCATGTAAAACATGATATTTACCTTTAAATTTCCCAGTTTTTTCTATGCTAGCTATATCAATAACATTTGCAACAACACATATAATACTATTATCTCTTTTTTTATTTAAGCATATATCACAATACTCATCTTCGCATATATTAAAACAAACTTTACATAATTTTATATCTTGAATATCTAAGAAAGATTTTGAAATCTTTTCAAGTCCTTGTTTATCTTTTGATATTAGGCTAAATGCTATTTTTTCAGCTGTCTTTGTCCCTATTGTAGGAAAGTTATGTAAAGTATCTATCAGATTTTGTAATTTTTTAGGGAACATATTAATTTAAATTTGGTAAATTTAAATCTGGCATTGATTGCATTTTCTTTGCCATTATGTTTTGAACTTTTTTTATGGATTCATTTGTACAATCTTTTATTGCTTGTTCTACTTTTTCTTTATCTTGCAAAATAGTTATATCTGTTATTTCAACTTTTAATACTTCTTGAGCTCCATTCATTGATATTTTTATACCATCTTTTTCTGTATCAATTATTTCTTTTCCTAATTCATCTTGTAGCTTTTTAGCCTGTTCTTTTAAATCTTTTATTTGTTTTAATTGAGAGAACATTGACATTTTTTTATTATTAATTTTTAAATCTATGTTAATTATATCAAACTTATTTTAAATCTTCTAATTTTATTGGCTTTATATCATTTAAGCTTATTTCTTCTTTAGGTTCTTTAATCGTTTGACTTATATTTTCTATTGCTGCCCATGTGCTATTTTTATCTTTTGGAACTAATATGGTAACTGTATCACCATATTCTCCTTTAAAATATGTAACTGATGCTTTTTGAACTTTATATAATTTACCATCAGCTAATACTAAATATCCTTTTTGAGTTTCATCTTTTGTTAATATACCAGTTAGCCTTACTCTTTCTACTGGTTCTATTTGCTTATATACAAATGTCCCGTCTTTTTTTATTGTCAATTTTAATTTATCACCCTCAACTATTTTTGATTTTGATATATAATTTGCTGGAATACTGTATTGTTTTTCATCTGGTCCTATCATAACTTCACCATTAAATATACCCTCAATAACTTTTGATTCACCTTCAAAATATTCTTTAGTGTCTTCTATACTTAAATGCTCGCTACTTTTAGAAATCTTTAGATTAATTATATCTAATGCATCATTTACTTCTTGTTTTATATTAAGAAGCTTTTCAGCTATTTTTTGTAATTTTTCAGTTTCATTTTGCATATTTTTGTTTTTGTTATCAATTAAATAATTATTTTAAATCTTACTACAAGGTTTATAAGTTATCAAGTTTAAGTTGATAAAAAGTTAATATCTATATATTTTAAAATTAAAAAATGGTGATAGAATTTAATAAATAAAAAATAATTTTTATTATGAGTGAACCTTTTTTACCACCACAAAATCTAGAAGCTGAAAAGAATTTACTAGGAGCTTTGTTGATAGATAAAGATGCAATAACTGAAGTTGCTGATATAATAACTGCCGAAGACTTTTATAGTAATATTAATGGAATAATATATGATGGTATTGTAACTTTATATGAAAAAAGACAGCCAACAGATATAGTAAATCTTTCAAATTTATTAGAAGAAAGAAAACAACTAGATATAATAGGGGGTAGAGTTTATTTAATAGAATTAATGGAAAATACTATAACCTCTGCTAATTGTGTTTCATATGCAAAAATAATATCAAAAAAAGCTACTTTAAGAAGATTAATTTCAACATCTGCTGAAATAACTGAACTTGCATATAATCAAGAAGAAAATGATGTAGAAGAGACATTAGATATTGCAGAACAAAAACTATTTAATGTTTCAAAAAATGTTAACCAAGATAATTTTATACCATTAAGAACTGTTTTAAATGAATCTTTTGAAAGAATAGATAATTTAAGCCAAAATAGAGATCAAATTAGAGGAGTTCCAAGTGGATTTAATGATTTAGATAAAATACTAGCAGGATTTCAAAAATCTGATCTTATAATTATAGCTTCTCGACCATCTGTTGGAAAAACTTCTTTTGCATTAGATATAGCAAGGAATGCTTCTATTAAGCACAAAGCCAAAATTGCTTTATTTAGTTTAGAGATGTCAAGAGAGCAGCTAACTGATAGAATGGTATCTGCTGAGTCTGGTATTGATTTATGGAAGATAAGAACTGGGCATCTTTCTGACGACCAAAATAATAATGACTTTGAAAAAATAGGAGAAGCTATAAGTAGACTATCTGAAGCAAATCTTTTTATAGATGATTCTGGGAATATTAATGTAATGCAGATAAGAAGTAAATGTAGGAGATTAAAGGCAGAGTTAGGGTTAGATATGGTTATAATAGATTATTTACAATTAATACAAGATAATGGTTCTGATAATAGAAATCAGGAAATATCAATAATAACAAGGGCTCTGAAAGCTTTAGCAAAAGAATTAGATGTGCCAGTTATTGCTTTATCGCAATTATCACGTGCTGTTGAAATGTCTAAACCAGCTATACCAAAATTAGCTCATTTAAGAGAATCTGGCTCTATAGAACAAGATGCTGATGTTGTTTTGTTTATATATAGAAAAGCTGTTGATAGAAATTATAGATTGGATGAAATTGCTCCAGAAGAACGAAATATAGCTGAAATACATATAGCAAAGCATAGAAATGGAGCCTGTGGAGAAATTAAACTATATTTTGATGGGAGTACGACTACATTTAAGAATTTAGCTGCAGATTACAAAAATAATATTATAGAAATATAGTTTAAATTATTATATAATTATATAATTATTAATATAATTTATATTTTATGCAAACTTTGTATAGGAAATATAGACCACAATTATGGAAAGAAGTTTTTGGACAGGATGTTATAAAAAATGTTCTAGAAAATCAAATTTTAAATGGTAAAATTTCTCATGCATATATTTTTGCGGGAAGTAGGGGGGTTGGGAAAACCACAGTAGCAAGGTTATTCGCAAAAACATTAAACTGCCAAAATAGGGCAAAAAATGAAATAGAACCATGTAATAAATGCGAAAGTTGTATTGCAATAAATAGTTCTAGTGATTTAAATATTATAGAAATAGATGCTGCATCATATA
>JAGPKW010000020.1:6171-10261 GCA_018053685.1 Patescibacteria group bacterium | reverse complement strand
AGAAATGAAGATGGATATTATATTATAAAAATATTAGATGTTGATAACTCTATTATTAAAAATCAAAAAGTAAAAATAGCTGTAATAAAAGTAGAATCACTCAATCTAAATGATTATTTGCAAAAACAATATAATAATATTAAAATTAGAGAATACATAAATTAATTTAAATATATGAATACAACAGATCTAAACCAAAAATATCAATCGATAATTGACTTTTTAATACAAGATTTAAATACTGTAAGAACTGGGAGAGCATCTTCTGCCATGGTAGAAGATATATCTGTTGAAGCATATGGATCAATTATGCAAATAAAAGCTTTGGCAAATATATCTATACCAGAAGCTAGACAAATTTTAATAGATCCTTGGGATAAATCTATTATAAAAAATATTGAAAAGGGAATAGCTGGTGCTAATCTCGGATTTAACCCAATAAATGATGGGAAAATTATTAGAATTAATCTTCCAGAAATGACAGAAGATACAAGAAAAGAACTTGTAAAAGTTGTTGGGCAAAAATGTGAAAATGCAAGAATAGAAATTAGAAAAATTAGAGAAGATTTTAAAAATGAAATAAAAGAAGAGAAAGACGAGGATATAAAAAATGAAAATTTAGAAGAATTAGATAAAATTACAAAAAATTTTAATGAAAAAATAGAAAATATAAAAAAGAAAAAAGAAGAAGATATAATGACAATATAAACAATAATTAATATATAAATGATTATAACAATAATAGCTTTTATACTTATAATATCGTTTCTAATATTTATCCATGAGTTTGGGCATTATTGCGCTGCTTTAAAATTTGGAATGAAGGTAAATGAGTTTTCTATTGGGATGGGACCTAAATTATTCCAAAAAGTAAGTAAAAAAACCGGGATAGTATATTCAATAAGAGCAATACCAGTAGGTGGATTTTGTCAAATTAAAGGAGAAGATGGAGAAGAAGATAAAACTGAAGTAAGTATAGATACAGAAGAAAAAAAGAGTGATAGTTTTACTGATAAAAAAATATGGCAAAGAGCAGTTGTGCTATTCGCGGGCGTATTTATGAATTTTATAGTTGCTATTGTATTTATATATATAGGATTAGTATCTGGCTTTCCAAGTGTAATAGATAGCAATATAGAAAATGACAAAGGAATATCAATACAAAATGAAAATATAAAAATATATAATATTCTTAAAGATTCAAATGCTGATAAAAATAAGCTAAAAGCAGGGATAGATATAATATCTATTGATAACATTCAATTTAATAACATAGAAGATCTAAAAAAATATATAGATCAAAAAGATGAAATAGAATTAAAGATAAAGGATGGTAATAAAGAATATACAACTACTTTAAATAAAGAATTTAACAAGGATTTAAGTCAGAGCATATTTGGCATATCATTTGAAAAAGTTGGAATCATAAAATACAAACCTCTAAGAGCTATACCTGAAACATTTAAAGCAACCTGGTCGCTAACTGAAGAAATGGTGTATGGATTAAAATATCTAATATCAAATATCTTTAGTGGCCATGGAATACCTGATGGGTTATCTGGACCTATTGGAATAGCTGTTTTAACTGGAGATGTTGTAAAAAGAGGATATTCTTACATTTTGCAATTTATTGCTTTAATATCTTTAAATTTAGCTTTTATGAATGTATTACCATTTCCAGCTCTCGATGGTGGAAGAATATTATTTTTACTGTTTGAAAAGATAAAAGGTGCTCGTCTTAATCAAAAATTTGAAGCAATATCAGACTTAGTTGGTTTTATGTTATTAATGATTCTTATAATAGCTGTTAGCTTTAAAGATGTTTTTACTTTTATATTACATAAATAAAAACAACAATATGAATAATAAAGAAGAAGAAAAAAAAATAACAAAAATGGAAAAAAATTATTCTCAATGGTATCTTGATGTAATAGATAATGCTGATCTTGCAGAACATGCACCAGTAAGAGGCTGTATGGTTATAAAACCATATGGATATGCAATCTGGGAAAATATAACCAAAATATTAGATAAAATGTTAAAAGATATAGGAGTTGTAAATGCATATTTTCCATTATTTATACCAAATAGTTTATTGCAAAAAGAAGCTGAGCATATTGAAGGTTTTTCTCCAGAGCTTGCGGTTGTTACTTATGGAGGTGGCAAAGAATTAACTGAACCATTAGTTATTAGACCTACATCAGAAACAATAATTTATGAGGTATATTCACATTGGATTAAATCATATAGAGATCTTCCTCTTTTAATTAACCAATGGGCAAACGTTGTTAGATGGGAAATGAGACCTCGTTTGTTTTTAAGAACATCTGAATTTTTGTGGCAAGAAGGACATACTGTACATGCTACATTTGAAGAAGCTGAGCAATATGCATTAATAATATTAAATAATATTTATAAAGAATTCGCTGAAAAATATTTAGCAATGCCTGTTTATGCAGGAGAAAAATCTGAATCAGAAAAATTTGCTGGTGCCTATAAAACATATTGTATAGAAGCACTTATGAAAGATGGTAAAAGCTTGCAACTTGGAACATCACATAATTTATCTGACAATTTTTCTAAATCTTTTAATATACAATTTGTTGATAAAGATGAAAAAATAAAAAATCCTTTTCAAACTAGTTGGGGAGTTAGCACTCGTCTAATAGGTGGTCTTATAATGATGCATAGTGATGACAAAGGCTTAGTATTGCCTCCAAAAATTGCTCCTATACAAATTGTCATAGTGCCTATTGCTAATACAAAAGATGATAAAGCATTTATTGAAGCTATAAAGATAAAAGATATATTATCACAAAATTTTTCAGTAAAGTTGGATGACAGGGTTGATTTAAGGCCCGGAGAAAAATATTATGAGTGGGAGAAAAAAGGAGTTCCTATAAGAATAGATATAGGGCCAAAAGATATAGAAAAAAAACAATGTGTTTTAACTAGAAGAGATACTGGAGAAAAAGAAATATGTGAATTAAATAATATAGAAGAATATACTAAAAAATTATTAGATAAAATACAATATAATTTATATAATTTAGCATTGGAAAGAAGAGAAAAGACAAACACAAAGGCTGATACTTGGGAAGAGTTTAAAACAAAAATACAAAATGGTGGCTATGTATTTGCACATTTCTGTGGAGATAAAGAATGTGAGAAAAAAATGAAGGATGAAATAAAAGTAGTATCAAGGTGTTTACCATTTGAAGCAGAAGCAGAAGATGGCGAACATTATTGTATACATTGTGGCAAAAAATCGCCAACGAATAAAAGATGGGTATTTGCTAAATCATATTAAATAATAAAAAACACAAAAAATAATAGCACAATATAAAATGCTATTATTTTTATATGGGAAAAATAAATAAAGACAAATTCTATAAAAAATGTATTGAAATATCTCTATTAATATTGATTTTAATTGTAGTAAATCTAGTTAATAATATAAAAACACAAGCACCATTAAGAATATCATTAATAAATAATGAAAAAATATATATATTGCCAGAAGAAAATTCTGAAATATATAAATTAATTGATAAAGCTAAACAAAATATAGATATAACTATATATATGTTATCTGATAAAGAAATAAAGAATAAATTAATAGAAAAACAAAAAAATGGGGTTAATGTAAGAATAATAATAGAACAATCACCATTTGGAGGTGGATCTGTAAATTACAAAACAAAAGGTGAATTAACTTCATATGGAATAAATATAAAATATACTAACCCTAATTTTTCTTTAACTCATGCAAAATATATTATAATAGATAAAAAAGAAGCTTTAATTATGACGGCAAACCTTACTCATTCTGGATTGTATGATGATAGAGATTTTGCAGTATATGAAGATGAAAAAGAAATAATAGATGAACTAAATAATTTATTTGAAAAAGATTTCAGCTATAAAAAATATTATACAAGTAATAATAATTTAATAATTAGCCCAAATAATAGTAGGTTAAAAATAGAAAGTCTTATAAACGCTTCAACAAAAAATATTAAAATGTATGCTGAGAATATAGATGATAAAGCTATTGTAGATATATTAATAAATAAAATAAAAAATGGTA
>JAGPKW010000020.1:0-6071 GCA_018053685.1 Patescibacteria group bacterium | reverse complement strand
CCAAATAATAGTAGGTTAAAAATAGAAAGTCTTATAAACGCTTCAACAAAAAATATTAAAATGTATGCTGAGAATATAGATGATAAAGCTATTGTAGATATATTAATAAATAAAATAAAAAATGGTATAACTGTAAACATAATTGTTCCAGATAGTAAAAAAATAGAATCAAATACAGAGATGATAAATAAATTACATGATAATGGTGCTATAATTACATATCTTAAAAAACCATATCAACATGCAAAAGTACTAATTATAGATGATAAAATGGCATATATAGGGTCTATAAATTTTTCAAGACAATCTATGGAAGAAAATAGGGAAGTTGGGATTATGACCATAAATACTAATATTATAAACAAAGTTATTAATACTTTTGAAAAAGATTCAAAAATAAGATAGACTTATAATAATTATTTATTTAAACTATTATGAAAATAGCAATAGATGCCAGAATGCTTGGCGAGAGAGGTATTGGTAGATATATAGAACAGTTGATATTAAATTTAGAAAAAATTGATAACACTAATCAATACTATGTTATTTTAACTAAAGACAATTTTGATAAATACACGCCTAAAAATCAAAACTTTAATAAAATTATCGCTAACTTTAGATGGTATAGTTTAAAAGAACAGCTACTATTTCCTAATTTTTTAAATAAATATAATTTTGATTTAGTACATTTTACACATTTTAATGTTCCAATATTATATAGAAAACCATATATTGTCACTATTCATGATCTTATAATTTTAAAATTTCCAACCATAAAAGCTAGTACCTTAAGCCCTATAATATATAAAATAAAAAAGTTCTTTTCGAAAATAGTTATAAAACATGCAATAAAATATGCAAAAAACATAATAACAGTATCAGAATTTACAAAAAATGACATTATATCATACTTTAACTTAAAAGATAAATATATAGATAAAATAAATGTAATTTACGAAGGAGTAACAAAATTAAATACAGAGAGTTCAGATAATATAGAGATTTTAAATAATATAAACAGAATAAAACCATATATAATATATGTTGGTTCTGCATATCCACACAAAAATTTAGAAAATTTATGTGATGCATTTAAAAATATTAATGATCTTAACTTAGTATTAGTTGGTAAAAAAGATTTTTTCTATAATAGATTAGAAATACAGTATAAAGATCTAATAAATAAAAAAATTTTTCTTACAGACTATTTAGATGATAATACATTATCTTTATATCTCAAAAATGCTTTATTCTATGTTTTCCCATCATTATATGAAGGATTTGGACTTCCACCACTTGAAGCAATGCAATATGGAGTTCCAATATTATCATCAAATGCTTCATGCTTGCCAGAAATATTAAAAGATAGTGCAGAGTATTTTAATCCAAATGATGTAAAAGATATAACTGATGCAATAAATAAATTAAAAAACAACCTTATAAGATTAGAAGAGCTAAAAAATATAGGGCTTCTATTTTATAGAAGATATTCTTGGCTAGATATGGCTAAAAAAACTCTAAATATATATTATTTATAGATTTTAATTTTATTGTGTATAATGACATCTTGATATAAAATATTTTTTATATTAAGGTTATAGCAAATAAACATAATCAAAAAACTATGAAAGGTATATTATTAGCTGGTGGAGCTGGAACAAGACTATACCCAACAACGCAAAGCATATCAAAACAATTAATACCAATATTTAATAAGCCAATAGTATACTATTCTCTTTCTGTAATATTAATGGCTGGTATAAAAGATATACTAATAATATCAACAGAGAGAGATTTACCATTATATAAAGCGCTATTTAAAGATGGGAGCCAACTAGGACTTAATATCACATATAAAGCTCAAGAAAATCCTAAAGGTGGGATAGCGGAAGCATTTATTGTGGGTGAAGAGTTTATAGGATCTGATAAGGTTTGTTTAATGCTAGGAGATAATGTATTTTATGGTGGGGATTTTGATAAAATGGTAAAAGAAGCTAGTAAAATTGAAATGGGCGCAGAAATATTTGCATATTATGTTAAAGATCCTAAAAGATATGGGGTTATAGAATTTGATGATAATTTTAATGTTATTAGTATAGAAGAAAAGCCAGAACATCCAAAATCAATGTATGCCCAAACTGGATTATATTTTTATGATAATTCAGTTGTAGAGATAGCTAAACACTTACAAAGATCAGAAAGAGGAGAGTTAGAAATAACAGATTTAAACAAAGAATATCTAAAGAGAGGACAATTAAAAGTTAGAACTCTTGATAGGGGTGTTGCATGGTTAGATACTGGAACAGCTGATAGTTTGCTTGAGACATCTAATTTTGTTGAAACTATACAACATAGACAAGGTATAGAAATAGGATGTATAGAAGAGATAGCTTATCAAAATGGATTTATAACATTAGCTCAGTTAGAAAAACTTACAAATGATTTATCTAAGACAGAATATGGTGAATATTTAATTAATTTTGTTGAGAGAGAAAAGAAAAAAAATATTATTATTAAACCATCTCCCAAGTTTATAAAAACAGAAATCCCAGATGTAATAATATTTGAACCCGCAGTCTTTAATGATGAAAGGGGATATTTTATGGAAACATATAATGAAAAATTATTTGCTGATAATGGTATTAATAATAAATTTTTACAAGATAATGAGTCAAAATCCACAAAAGGAGTTTTAAGGGGCTTGCATTATCAAATGGAACCATATGCACAAGCAAAATTAGTAAGGGTAACAAGGGGGAAAGTGTTAGATGTTGCTGTTGATATAAGAAAAGGGTCTCCAACCTTTGGCAAATATGTTTCAGTAGAATTATCAGCAGAGAATAAAAGGCAATTATTTATACCTAAAGGATTTGCGCATGGGTTTATAGTTTTAAGTGACGAGGCTGAATTTGTGTATAAATGTGATAATTTATATAATAAAGAATCTGAATCTGGCTTAATATATAATGATCCATTTGTTAATATAGATTGGAAAATGCCAATAGATAATTTAATTATATCAGAGAAAGATAAATTATGGCCAACATTAGATAATATCAAAAATAACTTTGTATACTAGTATGAATATATTAATAACTGGAAGTGATGGACAATTAGGACAAGAATTTAAATTTTTAGCTGGAATAAATACTCAACACTATTTTATATTTAAAAATAAAGAAGAACTAGATATAACTAGTTTTTTAAAATTAGATGAATTTTTTAACAGAAATAAAATAGATGCAATAATTAACTGTGCTGCATATACTTTTGTTGATAAAGCTGAAGTAGACAAAGATGCTGCATATTATGTAAATGTTATTGGACCGCAGAATCTAGCTGTATTATCCAAGAAATACAATATTAAATTAATACATTTTTCTACTGATTATGTATTTAATGGGGAAAACCATATCCCATATAAAGAAGACGATATCCCTGATCCAAAATCTGTTTATGGAAAAACAAAATTACAAGGTGAAAATGAAATTATAAAAAATAGTGAGATATATGCGATAATTAGAACCTCTTGGTTATATTCTATATATGGAAATAATTTTGTTAAAACAATCACAAAATTAGCAGTAGAAAGAGGCGATTTAAAAATCATCTTTGACCAAATAGGTACACCAACATATGCTAGCGATTTAGTCAATACTGTATTATATATCTTACCAATATTAAATAAAGAAAATAGCGGAATATATAATTATTCTAATGAGGGAGCAACCAGCTGGTATGATTTTGCAAAGATTATATGTAAATTACAAAATATACAATGCAGAATTTCACCTATAGAAACAAAAGATTATCCTACACTTGCTCAAAGACCTAATTATTCTGTATTAAATAAAAAAAAGATAAAAACAGAATTCAATATGGAAATACCTCAATGGCAGGAATCATTAGAAAAATATATGAAAGAAAACAAAAAAATTAATTATCTTAAGTCTATATGAGAAATCATATAGCTATCACCATCTTTATAAATTATATTAATCCTATTATCTAGAACTATTACATGCTGTATTGATTTAATATTTGATATAAGATTAAGCTCATTTAAACTTGAACCATCTATATTAATAAGCTTTATTTCATCTTCTAGAATTAAAACTATGTAATTATTATTATAAAAATCAAGATCTATAATTTTCTTACCATATCTTAAAGTATTATTTAATACCCCCTCCCTTAAATCATAGATATTTATTTCAGAATTATTAAATGTAATCACTCTATTCTTATTAAACTCAATCCTCTCACCTGATAATTTTATTGGTTCTGATTTTAAATCTTTTCTAAAGATTATAAACATATCTTGGTTATTTAACAATACAATATAATCATCATAATATTTTATATTCTTAATATTATTATAGTCTATATATTCATTAGTAAGATCACTAGATATATTGTATTCTCTTAATATATTTTGGCTATTAATATATATTATTTTATCATTAATAAATAAGCCTATTCTACCAAAATCATTTATATTTATTTTTGTTATTTCTTCACTATTTATGTCTACTTTATATAATTGTTTATCATTAGTAATTACCAATATATTATCTGCTAATTGATTCCATATAATATCAGCTATGTCTGGGATTAAGGTATTCAAATTAATTAATTTATATGATTGAATGGCATTATTAATAACTGGTAATTCTATAATATTTAAATTTATAACCAAAAATTTACTATTTTCCAATAATAATACTCTTTTATCATCTGGAGCCCATTCTATTCTTCCTATATTTGATATAGTAGAATATATTTTAAACTGCTCTTGAGAAGCTATATCATATACATAAATATTATTTAAATTATTCTCATGTTTAATATATAAAATGTATCTTTTATTATTAGAAAGTATTAAGGGCTGGTTAGAAAGCTCACTTGTCTTACTTAACTCTATATCTTCATAAATAAGCTCATAGTTTAAAAAAGTCGTAATTTCTGGAGGGACATCAATATTAGTTTCCCATGTTTTATATCCTTTTTTCTCTAATGTTATAGTATGCCTGCCAGGTATTACATGATTAATAATTGCCGGGGTTCTCTGATCTATTTTTTTATTATCAATATATATATCAGCCTTTGTAGGATTTGTATTTATATATATACTCCCAGTTTTAATTAATCTCATATATTTAAAATCTATTTTATACCCACTATATGTAATTATAACAAAAGCTGTTGTTAAAACTGCTATTATAGAAAAGACTATGAAAAATATAAAATTAATTTTTTTGCTCATTTGTGGTATATTTAAAAAATTATAACAAAATATAATAATATTAGCAATTTTAAATGATCAAATATAAAATAATCTTTAAAAAAAGAAAAAACATATCAATATTATTAGATAAAGATGGGAATATTATCATAAATGCACCAAAAAATATATCTAAAAAATATATAGATAATTTTGTACAATCTAATAAAAAATGGATAGAGAATAACAAAAAGTTATACAGCAAAGATCTAAAAATAAAACAACTTTTTTATATCTTGGGGAAGAAATAAAATTACTAATTTCTAATGAAGACTTTGAAAATATAAAATTCAACGGAATAAATTTTTATATATCTAGAAAAAATAAAGATAATTCAAAAGAATTATTATATAAATTTTATATTGATCAAGCCAATAAGATTATCAAAAAAAGAATCATTTTTTATACTAAAAAATATAATTTTAGAATTAATAAAATAAAAATATCAAATGCTAATACTAGATGGGGTAGTTGTGGAGCACAAAATAACATAAATATAAATTGGAAGTTAATTATGGCAGATAAAAAAATAATAGATTATGTTATAATACATGAATTAGCACATACTATAGAGCATAATCATTCTAAAAATTTTTGGGGAATAATAGAAAATATAATGCCAGATTATAAAGAAAGAAAAGATTGGCTTAGAAAAAATGGAAACTTACTATATATTTAATTGGTAGCCTTAAGGGGAATCGAACCCCTGTTGCCAGGATGAAAACCTGGAGTACTAACCACTATACGATAAGGCCAAAACATGATAAATATAATAACATATAAAAAC
>JAGPKW010000019.1 GCA_018053685.1 Patescibacteria group bacterium | reverse complement strand
ACGCTTGCCACCAATAGATTCTTCAAAGGTAAAGATGGAGAAACTAAAACTGAAACTTGCTATCACAATATGATAGCGTGGGACTCAGTCGCTGAAACGATAGAAAAATATGTAAAGAAAGGAGATGCATTAGGCATCTCAGGTAGATTAAACAATAAGTCAGTCAAACAGGAAGACGGAAGCTATAAAAATTATAGTCAAGTAGTGGTAGAAGAGTTCTATTTTGGAGATAATAAAAACAAAAAAGAACAGCCAGAGGCAAAAGAGATAGACGATGAAGTGATAGAAGAAGCGATTAATAGAGAGATAGGGGATATTCCTTTATGAAGGATTATCACCAGAAGTTGTAATAGAAAAAAAAGGAAAAAGAGTTAAATAATTAAGATAAAAATATGGCAATAATACCAAAATTAAAAGGAATAGTATCAAACGGGAATATCTTCCTTGACTATAACGATAAGATAAAGCAACAGAAATGGCTACAATCACTCAACGGAAAAAGAATTGAGATGATAATCAGACCATTTAGAGCAAAGAGGACAATCCCGCAAAACGCTTATTACTGGGGTGTGGTTCTTAAAACAATATCAAAAGAAACAGGATATACATCAGAAGAGCTACACGAGTTCTTTAAGAGAATCTTTCTTAAAAAAGAAATAGTAATCGGCGGTAAAGTTTATGAAACATCAATTAGCACCAGAAAGCTAAAAAAAGACCAATTTTCAGAATATATTGAAAAAATTAAAGGATTTGTATTTCTAAGATTAGATTTAGTAATCCCCGAGGCCGGAGAATACGAACCTGACGGATTTATAGTTGATGAAGATATAGATGAAATAAAAATTGAAGATATACCATTTCTATGACGATAAAAAGAGTAACAACAATATGGGCAGGTCAAGTAGCTGTCCACGAGAAATACATAAAACAAGCCAAGAAGCGGAAACAGGATTTAGAAATAATCGTGGGCAATCAGAGAATGTTTATAAAGGTCGGCGATTTAGATTATAAGGTAAGAAGAATATCAGCACCCATACAAGACAAGTTCTCCTCAGGAACATACAGACTATGGTATTTTGATTGGAAGCCAGAAACAAAAGAGGAAGAAGAAAAGAGGATGTGTGGGTATTAAATAACTAAATAAAATATGCTAAGTAAAAGTATTCAACAAAAAGGCAAAAGAGCAGAAAAAGAAGTTGCCAATAGAATTGAAAGGGCTGGATTAGGAAAAGCAAGAAGAGAAGCAGGAAGTGGTAATGGCAAAAATAAAGCAGATATTTTTGCTAATATCCCATTTCTTATAGAAGTTAAAAATCAGAAAACAATAAAGTTTCAAGAGTGGATTAAACAAGCCAAAGAACAAGCAAGAATTGGCAATTCAGACCCGAATAAATGGTGCCTAGTAATAATAGACCCCTCAGGAGTCCAATCACCCGAAAGAATGGAAATATATGCCACAATAGAATTTGATGAGTTTCTGGGATTATTAAAAAGGTCGGCTAATCCCAGAGTAAAGGAACCTGATAAAGAAATGGCAAGGTTAATGGAAAGAGCAAGGGAGTTTTGTAGAAGATTAGAAAAAGATGAAACAGATGTTTATTCTTATAAAAGATTCAAAATGTTAGCAACAGAGATAATGAAGAAATTAGATTGTTAACAAACAAAAAAGGTGGTATAATAAATACATATCTATATGAATAAAGAACATCTGTTCATAAAAATAATGATAGTGATTCTATTCTTAACTGGACTTCTTATGGGATTAGCAATCAGTAGTGGCAAAGAGTGTCCAGAGTATTTTAACAGAGAAGATGTTTTCTTGATAACATATAATAGTCCAATTCTAATCAAGAAACAAACATACGCAACGATAACAGCGTATAATACAGTTCCAGAACAAACTTGGGGAGACCCTTGTATATCAGCTTCAGGTGATAATATCTGCGGAAAGAAAAATATAGTAGCTTGTCCACGCTCAATTCCATTAGGAACTTGGGTGATAATAGATAATGAGTATTATCAATGCTTAGATAGATTGGCATTAAAATACGATGATAGATTTGACATAAGTTTTGATAAGGATATAGAGGGAGCAAAAGAGTTTGGCAAGCAAAATAAAGAAGTTTTAATTATAAAGTGAAGTATGAAAAAACAAAAAGAAGATATAAAAACAAAAGAAGAATTATTAAAAATACTAGACAAGATTCCTATTAAGAACAAACAACAAAGAAATGAATTGGTTTGTTCTTTAATTGGACATAGCCGAATCTGTGATACTTTCTGGGGATATAGATATTGCGGAAGGTGCGGGGCACAATTAGGCGATAGTTTAGGAAGTATTGATTTTGGAGCGAAAGAAAGTGTTATCATTGGACACAATTGTCCTACTTGCCGAGAAAATTATAAAAAATGTGATTGGCGAGATAAACTTTATGTTAAAAATCCTTTTACAAAAACTAAGAAATAGCCAAGCAAAATATAATATGAACAAAAAAACAGAAAACTTCTCTGACCTATCAAAAGAACAGAAAGATAAAATAATATCTGATTGTTGCGAAGGAGCAAATGAGGAGCAGGCAGAATTACTCTTAGAATTAATCAAGAAAGAAAAAGAAGAAGAAAAAGATATAGAACAAGCAAAACAATCAGAAGGTTATCTGTTCCTTGTTATTAAAGAAATTATTAGATTAAAACATAAAAACGATGACGAACCAACCAGAGCTAACTATTATGCCAAAGGATACAGAGATGGGATGAAAGAAACATTGAATACAATAATAGAAGCATTAGAAGAGCAATATAAACAAATAAAATGAAGAGAGTAATAATACAACTTGTTAACGAGTGGAGACAATTTATACGAAGCGATTCTAAATTAAATTGGACTACATTTACATTTTTTGACTTTGAAATAGAGAAAGAAAGTTGGTTATGTCATTTTACTATACATTTTGTTATACTTGGCATCGGAATATACATAGGGATACTCTATAAAGAGACAGAAGAGTTAAAAGAAATAATGGAATTGGCTCAAAAAGAAGCAGGAAAAATAAGAACAGAGAAGCATTAAATAAATAATCATAATAAAATAAAAATATGGAAACACAAACACCAGAAAAACAAATATCTGAGAAACAAAAAACAACAGCGATATTATTAGCGTTCTTTCTGGGAGCGTTAGGAATACATAGATTCTATGTTGGCAAAACAGGAACAGGAATAATTATGCTACTTCTAACCTTAACAATAGTAGGAGTCTACATTTCAGGAGTATGGGCTATCGTTGACTTAGTGATGATAGTATGTGATAAGTTTAAGGATGGAAAAGGACTAATTATTAGTAAGTAAAAAAATATGTATATACTAAAATATAAAACAGAAATATCCTGTTCACATCAATTGCCGAATGCGTATAATGAAAAATGTCATAATCTACACGGGCATACTTACAAGATATTGGTAAAAGTAACGGCAGAAGAATTAAAAAACGATGTAGTTATTGACTTCAAATTATTAAAAGACATAATAGAAGAGTTAGACCATAAACATCTCAATGATTTCTTAGAAGTTCCAACGGCAGAAAGGTTAGCAGAATACTTAGTTAAAAAAATAAAGGCTGGCTCTGAGAAATACAATAAAGATATAGAAGTTGAAGCAACTGTCTTTGAAGGCGATAAGTCATCAGTAATTTTTACAGATTATGAAAATTAACGAGATATTTGAATCAATACAAGGCGAAGGAGAATATACTGGAGTTCCTATGCTTTTCATCAGATGTTCTGGATGCACAAGAAATTGTGAGTTCTGTGACACTAAGTATCATACGGAAGGAAAACAATATAGTTGCGAAAAGGTTGCGGAAATTATTTTAGAATCGGGACATAATTTAATTTGTTTTACTGGTGGAGAGCCATTATTACAGTTTGAAGATATTAAAAATGTAGTAGAAATAGCGAGAGAGGAGAATCCGTGTATTTCTTTACATATTGAAACAAATGGAGATTTATTAAAAAAGGAAGTATTCTCTTATTGCGAACACATTAGTTGCTCTCCTAAGGATTTAGATGTAGCAAAAATAGTCTTTCAAAAAATACAAGAAGAAGAACTCCCTAAAAAATACTATGACATTAAAGTTGTAACTGATTTAGAGACAATTGGAGTTGATATGATACCTTTTGCTACTTGTTTAATGCCATTAACAACATACAATAAGAAAAAAGATTTAGAGATAATGAGAAAAGTTTGGGACTACTGCGTTAAAAAACGACTAAGATATTCTCCAAGATTACAATATCTGGTTTATGGGAAGAAGAGAGGCATATAATAAATTAGCAAAAAAATGAAAACAGAAAAAATAGCAGAAAACATCAAAGAAATACTCCAACTAATTGGAGATAATAATGAAAGAGAAGGATTAGGTGGAACTCCTGAAAGAGTCGCAAAAATGTTCAAAGAGGTTTTTAGGGGCTATGATGAAAACGAGAAACCGAAAGTAACAGTATTTGAAAATGGACACGATGGAATTAGTGTAGATGAGATGATTATTGATACAGGTTACTTCTTTTCTTACTGTGAACATCATATGGTCCCATTTTTTGGAAACTACTTCTTTTCATATATTCCTGACAGCAAGATTGTCGGAATTAGTAAAATTGGAAGAATAGTTGACTACTATTCAGCAAAACTACAAGTTCAAGAAAGATTAACAAAGGAGATAGTTGACGAAATTGAAAGAATAATAGAGCCGAAGGGAGTTGCTCTAATTATAAAGGCAAGACATCTCTGCAAAGAGATGAGAGGAGTTAAAAAATACAACAGCGAAATGATTACAAGCGAAATGCGAGGAGTATTTAGAGATGACGATAAAGCAAGACAAGAACTATTAAATATAATAAAATTATGAAAAAAAGCATACTAATACTAAGTGGTGGATTAGATAGCACAACACTACTTTATAAATTATTAAAAGAGAAGAAAGATGTATTTGTTATTTCTTTTGATTATGGGCAGAGACATAAGAAAGAATTAGAAATGGCGAAGTTATCCTGTAAAAAATTAAGCGTAGACCATAAAATTGTTGATGTCCAATCACTAAGAGAGTTAATATCTAACTCTTCATTAACAAGTGATAACATAGAAGTTCCAGAAGAAAGTTATCAAGATGAGTCAATGAGAATAACCGTTGTTCCGAATAGAAATATGATATTTGCGAGCATAGCAATTGGTTACGCAGTTAACATAGGAGCAGATGAAATAGCATTAGGAGTCCATTCAGGCGACCACGCGATTTATCCTGATTGTAGAGAAGAGTTTATTGTAGCGTTAAGAGAAGTTGCGAAGATAGCCAATTATAAACCGATTGATGTATACGCTCCATTTCTAAACTCAACGAAAGGTGATATAGTAAAAGAAGGGACAGAGATGGGGGTGGATTATTCCTTAACTTGGAGCTGTTATAAGGGAGAAGAAAAACCTTGCGGGAAATGCGGTTCCTGCCAAGAAAGAAAAGAAGCATTTGATAGTAATAATTTAATAGACCCGTTATGATAAAAAATCGCAGATTCAAAACGATAGAAAATAAATATGGAAACATTTTGATAGAGTTTGATTTTATAGACGAAATTACGAATATCTGTCCTATCTCAAAAAGAAAAGAAAAATTGAATATAACAGTAAAATATGTTCCTAAAAAAAAGTTAATTGAAGCAGTTAGTTATAGAGCTTTTTTCAAACAAGAGTTTAATTGCTTTATTGAAGGGCTCACAGACATGGTATTTGAAAAAATTGTGAAAGAAGTTGACCCACGTGAATTGGAAGTAAAAGTATTTTTAACAGACAAGACATTGAGACCGTGGTCTTGTAGCAAGAAATTATGAAGGCATATTTTGCTGGAGCAGAAGCAAAACTTTTAAGAGAGGAATTAAAAAGGGCAGGCGTAAGAAATATTCTTTTGAGTTTCTACTATTTTAATGACAAAAATGGAGAAAAAATGAGGGAAGTGAGCAGGCAATTTGATTCAGTTTTTTTAGATAGTGGTGGTTTCTCTGCCAGGGTCCGTGGAGTAGAAATCTCAGTAGAAGATTATAGAGATTATATCAATGCCATAAAATCAGAGAATATAAATATAATTTATGCCAACCTTGATGTAAAAACATACGAAGAAACATTAAAGAATCAGAGATTTTTAGAAGCTAATGGATTAAATCCGATTCCTGTCTATCATTATTCAGAGTATAATAGCAAAGACAGAGAGGTTCTCCTTGATTATATTAAAACGAATAAATATATTGCAATCGGTGGTGTTTCTGGAGTTAGTTTGAACAAAACTCAAAAGAAAAACTACTTTAATTATGTTTTCAAAAATACAAAACAAGACATAAAAGTTCACGGGTTTGGGATAACCTCCAGACAATTGCTAACAGAGTATCCTTTTTACTCCTGTGACTCAACAACTTGGCAATCAAGAATGAAGTTTGGAGCTACATCATTAAGAGAAAGTGAAAGACTAAGAATAACAAAAAATAAAACTTTCAGGTATAATGATAGTAAGTTGTTAGCCGCAGAGATAAAAAATCTACTCAGAATTGAAGATAATACAACAAGAATCTGGGAGAAAAGAGGAGTTGTTTGGAAAGATTAAATAATTAAAAAAATATGAAAATACAATTCAATCCAGAAAAATTAAAAATAGTTCCAATAGAACAAGTAAGACCTAATACTTGGAATCCTAAGGACAAAGGAACAGAAGATTATAATAGAGTATTGGACAGCGTCAGAAAGAAAGGATTAAGAATGCCAATTGTAGTAAGAGAGATTGAACCTGATTCATACGAGATAGTTGATGGAGAGCAAAGATGGACAGCTTGTAAAGACCTTGCGTTCAAAGAGGTTTTGATATACAATGAAGGAAAGATGTCAGACCAAGAAGCAAGGGAATTAACGATATTCTTTCAGCAACAAGTCCCATTTAACGAGATAGAATTGCTACCCTTAATTAAAGAAATAGTATCTTATACAGGTGAATATCAGCTTCCATATACGCAAGAAGAGGTAGAAGAGAAGCTAAAAATGCTCAATTTTGACTGGGAGGAGTATGAAAAGACATACGAAGAGGGAGAAAAGAAAAACAAGGAGATAGTTTGTCCTAAGTGTGGACATATATTTTCAAAGTAGACAATAACAATACTTTACAGATATGGCAATAAACATACAAAAAAGAATAAGCTTCATAGAGGAGTATAAAAAGAATCTGGGCGGCAATATAACAAGATGCTGTAAAGTTGTCGGTGTTTCAAGGATGAGATACTATCAATGGCTAAAATCAAAGAAAAAAATAATTGACGGGAAAACATTTGCTGAGATTATTCACGAGATTGACCAGCAGATACTAGATGACGCAGAACAAATATACAAAGGTATAGCAATAGTAGAAAAGGACAAAACGGCTCTTTTTAATTTTTTAAGAAAGAAACACCCAGATTGGAGAGATGAGCCTGTTTCATTAGATATAAGAGAGGAACCAATAACAATAAAAATTGTCAATGGAAATAGAAGCAACAACAGTGTTCCAGAAAAATTGGAACAGCAAAAAGAGAATAGTGGTGAATCAGGGGTCAACAAGGAGTTCTAAAACATACTCTATTGCTCAGTTATTTGTTCTTAGGGCATATCAAGAAAGAGAAGGAGTATTTACTATATGTAGAAAAACACTACCAGCATTAAAAGCAACAGCATATAGAGATTACATAGGCATATTAGAATCATTAAAGCTTTTCAATCCTAATAATCTAAATAAGTCAGATTTAATTTACAAAATGGGAAACTCTCAAACAGAGTTTATCAGTATAGATGAGCCACAAAAAATTAGAGGCAGAAAGAGAAAAGATTTATGGATTAACGAGGCAAATGAATTAACCTACGATGACTTTAAGCAATTAGCATTAAGGACAACAGGACAGATTTTTATGGACTACAATCCTTCTGATGAGTTCCACTGGATATATGACAAGATACTACCACGAGAAGATTGCGAGTTTATACACTCTACATACTTAGACAATCCTTTCTTAGACGCAGAAACTATCAAAGAAATTGAAAGAATGAAAGATGAAGATGAAAACTACTGGAGGATATTTGGATTAGGAGAAAGAGGTATATCAACGGAGAAAGTTTACTCTAACTGGGATTTAGTAGATGAAATGCCCGAAGGATTAGATACTGTATACGGATTAGATTTTGGTTATAACAATGAATCAGCACTTGTCAAAGTAGGAATAAAAGAGAAAGATTTATATGTTGAAGAATTAATTTATAACAAGTATCTAACTAACTCTGATTTAATAGAAAAAGTAAAAAGATTAGAAATCAAAGGATTGATATACGCAGATGCGGCAGAACCTCAAAGAATTAAAGAAATGATACGAGCAGGTATAGCAGTTAGACCAGCAATTAAAGATGTTAAAAATGGTATTGATTTTATAAAGACATTCAAAATACATATATTAAAATCATCAGTTAATTTACAGAAAGAAATAAGGAGTTATTCCTGGAAAACAGATAAAGACGGCAGAGTTTTAGATGAACCAGTTAAAATAGGGGACCATTGTCTTTCAGGTGAAACACTAATAACGATGAGAAACGGAAGCAGTAAAAAGCTAAAAGATATAAAAGAGGGAGATATAGTTAAGAGTGAAAATGGATTTAATAAAGTTTTGTTATCAAGAAAAACAAGAGAAAATGAAGATGTAATCAAATTAACTTTATCAAATGGAAAAAGTATAATTGGAACAGGAGACCATAATGTTTATACCAGTAATGGAAAAGTAGCTATTGATTCATTGAGTTATGATGATATAATAATAACAGAAGATTATAAAGATTTATTATTATGGAAAAAACAATCATATTTGATAATAGAAGATATAACTGGAATGGTAAATACTATAACCCAGTTGGCGGATGTATTAATGGGAGAACAAGATTGCATAGGGCAGTATGGGAAAAAGAAAATGGAAAAATACCAAAAGGATTCCATATCCACCATATTGACGGAGATAGAACAAATAATAGATTATCAAATCTGCAAATTATCTCTGCTTCAGAGCATTTATCAAATCACTTCAAAGAAAACTGGAAAAGAAAAGAGTTTAGAGAAAAAGTTAGAGAAAATTGCGATAATATTAGACCTCTTACAAAAAAATGGCACGCTTCTAAAGAAGGAATTGAATGGCACAGAAATCACGGAAAAGAAGCTTGGGTTAATAAAAAAACATATAAAAAGATATGTGAAGTATGCGGAAAAGAATATGAAACATATTTTCCCAAGAGAAGTAGATTTTGCCATAACAATTGTAAAGCGAGAGCGTTGCGGAAAAGAAGACGTCTACAATCTAACAGTTGAGAACGACCATAATTATTATGCTAACGGAATATTAGTTTCTAATTGTTTAGATAGTATCAGATATGCAGTTTATACATATCTTAAAAAGCCAGCACCATCGGTGACTTGGATTGGATAAACCTTGACAGGATTTTCTTAGATTGATAAAATAAATCAAATGAGGAATGGGCATACTTAATAATATAAAAAAATTATTTCAGAAAAGTGAAACAGGATATTTATCAGGTAATTCTTTAGGTTTAGTTGAAAGATTAATAGGGGAGAATTGGACTGACCAGAAGAACATTTCAGCTTACGGAAAATCACTTTATGTTTATGCCTGTGTTAGTAAGATAGCAGAAAAAGTAGCAAGTATAGACTTCAAACTAAATAAAATTATAAACGCTAACGGAGATACCGAAGAAGTAAAAAGCCACGAGATATTAGATTTACTTTATAAATGGAATCCATACTTTACTAAGGAGGAAGCGATAGAAATTGACACCATTAACAGGAAGTTAACTGGTGATTCTTTTATTTATAAAGTAAGAAATGAACAAGGACAGATAGTAGAGTTATGGAATATCAGACCTGATAGAGTTAACATAATTAGTAATAGAGGAGAATATATTTCTTATTACGAGATTATGAACGACGACGGGACAAGAGAAAGAGTAGAAGTTTCAGAAATAATACATATCAAAGCACCATCTCCATTAAATGAGCATTTTGGAATGTCTCCATTATCTTCAGCAGGAAATAGAGTTCAAGTAGAGGAATATGCGATAGGACATCAAAGAGATATGTTCTTAAATAGTGCGAGACCTGATGGATTATTAACAACAGAAGAACCATTAACAGCAGAACAAAGACAAGAACTTAGTGATGATTTTAATAAGAAACATAAAGGATTAGGAAAGAATAGTAAGTTAGCAGTATTGGACTCAGGATTGAAATATCAGCAAATTAGTTTATCTCCAAGAGAGATGGATTTCATAGAATCATTAAAAGCAACAAGAGATGATATTTTAATAGCATTTAAAGTGCCAAAACCAATTGTAGCTGTTACTGACGATGTAAACCGAGCAAACGCAGAAACAGCACAAGAGATATTTTTATCAGAAACAATTGTTCCAGAGATGAATAAATTAGTTAACAAACTAAACGAGGCGTTGATTA
>JAGPKW010000018.1:8820-10721 GCA_018053685.1 Patescibacteria group bacterium | reverse complement strand
AACTATAATAGTTATATCTCCTGGACTTGCCATAATTCACACCTCCTTAAAAGTTAATACACATATAGTGTATTTTGGTATTTAAAAAACCCTACTATTTCTTAATGATATCTTTTAATTCATAATAAATATATAAAAGATATAATAAAATAAAAAATAAACCTACCAATGGAACCAATAAAAAATAATTATTAAACCACAACATAACAATAAACAAAAAAATTATTGTCGCAACAATAAATAAAGATGTCATTGCTACATCATGCTGTTGTTTATATAACACAGAATAAATTCTTTTAAGTTTGTTGGTCTGATGATATTTTTTCTTGATCATTTACTTTAAACCTCCTATCAATAGTTTTAAGCAACCAATATAATAAGACCCCGCTAACTATAAAAATAATAAGTAATGGTAATCTATATAATTTCCAGGATTGCTTACATAATGCAATGATAAATAAAACCAAAGAAATAACAAATACATTAGATAAAATTTTATAACGCCAATCTACAGATGCCATTACAATGGTTCCTTCAAGTGACATATTTATAACCTTTCTACTTCTTTCATCAAATCATCAACGCTTCTTTTCTTTTTTTCTAATTTCTTTTCATCTTCCTGTTCTTCTAATTCATCGTAATCATCATCTTCTGGCAATTCAAGTTCTATATTGTCTTTTAAATTATTTTTTTTTACTGGTTCTTTTATTGGTTCATCTTCTGTGTTTTCATCAACTTCATTATTTTTATTGTCTTCAAATAATGCATTAATCACCTTATTAAATGCAGGAACTTCATAACCTTTTAAATCAACACGATCTAAAAATTGCAAACATAATTCCCTAATTTGTTTATTCATTTATATCACCTTTTTATTTTTTTAAATTACTTTTTTTGTTTTTTTTTATTTTTAACTTTGTCATTTTTATCACATTTATTTGTTTCTATTATACATATATTTATAAAAAAACAAACTGCATCTTTATAAATATCTAAATAATCAATATCTTTTTTTTTATTATTTTTCATATTTTAATCCTCTTTTTTATTCATTTAACTCTTTAATGCAGACAGCACCACAACAGGGACATTCATATTTCTTTCTATTTTTTTTCCAAATATTTGTGTAAAAACTACCCCCTGTTTTTTGACAATACACCAAATAGTTTTCGGTGTTACCATCTCTTTCAAAATAATGTTTAGGTTGAATTTTAACATCATATAAAGTAGATTTATTTTGTTTTTTTGATTTATCCGTTATATATCTTATCATAGACATCACACATTATTATTATATTTTATACCAATCATTTTTAAAAACTTTTTATTCGTCTTTTAATTGTTTTAGCAATAAATATAATTTTCCTATTTCGTAATTGCTGAACACCACATTTCTGTTGATCCATTTTTCATTTTGTTGGTATCCTTTAGATATTGTATAAGAACCATTGCCCCATACAGAAACAGATACATTTCCATCACGCAATGTTTTTATTGGTTTTTCCAAAAAAGTTTTTTTATCATTTTGATTTTCAGTAGTCATATTTTTATACACCTCATTTTTATTTTTTTGTATATGTTAAATATGTAATATATACCATACATTTTATAAATATATATGTCATTATTAGTTGTATGATGCCTCACTATCAATTTATAAATTGTTTGTTGTATAATATTACTAAAATTAACAGGAGGATCCTCATGACAAAAATAATTAAACGCTACAAGTCCATGACTGGACATTCTTCCAAACCACATGATAAAATGTATAACGCAATGCCGCCAGGAAAAAGAAAAACGGCAAGTGGGCACATTTATTATGAAAGACGGAAGAACAGGGCAGATTTAGGCAAGAACTTATAAAAAAAATTATGTTCTTTTCTTATCTGCTTTTTTTT
>JAGPKW010000018.1:0-8720 GCA_018053685.1 Patescibacteria group bacterium | reverse complement strand
GGATACAAGATCATCTACACTATACTCTTTTGATATTTTTTTAACATTTATAAAGTAATTATAAATTTCTTCTTTTGTGTATTCTTTATTTCTATCTATATTTTGTATTGGTGCCTTATCAATTAACCCCTCTAATTGGTTAATCTGTTTTTTTTTGATGCCTATGTATGCATAATATTTAGGGTGTTCCTCTTTTCCATAATCTATCTGTCTTTCAGTAGGCACATTCATCGATTGAAGTTCAAGAGATATAGATCTACGAGTTATATTTTTAGAAAAACCATTTTTATCACAATAATCCAAATAGTCATTATAAAACTCGTAACCAAACACATAATCATTAGGGTCTTCAGTAATTTCGTAATATTGATTAATGAATCCTAAAAGTGGATTACTTTCTCTTTCATATATAAATGCCTTTTCTTTTATAGATGGTTCATTTGTAAAATGTCCTTGTTTCAAAATAACTTTCAAACGATCAACACAATCATTTGCAAATGCTTCATATTCTTCAAGTGGTATATCTTCAAAAATATTTTTATGTTCAGTAAATTTATTTTTAAAATCAATAATAATCCAACGCCTATACCAACCATCCGTTTTATCTGTTGTCTGCGGAATAGTATTTGTTGTTACAAAAATTGTTGCATAATTTTTAAAAGTAAAATTTGGTTTATTTTTAAATTCAGCAGGAATTGGATCATTTCCTGTAATTGATTTTAATGTGCTAGTTTTATCTAATTTATGACCATCTGTTTCTGCAATAAAGCAAACTAATTTTTTATATAATTGTGCAGTTCCAAATTTATTCTCTGTTAAATTATATAAATTAGTTGCTGTGCAATTGTCTTTGCCTATTATTTTTTCTACAAGTTTACAAAAACTTGTTTTACCATTTGCCCCAATACCTTTTAACATGAACCCCTCTTCAAATGGATTGTCTGATAACATGGCATATGCAATTGCTTCAATCAAAATATCAATTTTATCTTCACCAACCCAATCACACAACAATTTTTTAATGTGTGGATATTCTTTTTTATTTTTTGGATCATAATTATAGGGTGTTGGATTAGTTATAAAATAATTGTGTGTTGATAAAATATAACCATCATTAATCGTTATGTCATCAACAATATCATCATCAGTAAAAATAGATCGTGGATTTTTCTTTCCAACATAAACAATTGCATTATTAAATACAATACAATCATTAGGAACTTGTTTCAAACTATTGTATTTTTCTCTACCATATTGCTTATATGCTTCAAGAATCATATTTTTAGTTCCTGATTTAATTAAATTACAATGATCATAACTAGAAAAATTTCTTTTAAAATGATTAATCACATCAATATCATCAACCAACTCAAACTTCACACAATTCTGTTTCCAAAACATTTGGTTTTCATCAAATACAATATCACTATTAAAACTGACTTCAACACCATGATCATCAAATCCAAGTTTGCCGGTTATAAAATACATGGGTATTTGATTCTTATCAAATCTTATATTTTTATTTTCATACATACAAATCACCACATCTAAAATAAATGTAAAATAATATACGCTTATCTATTTAAAAAATAAACGCATTCAGAAAGTAAATATATATATAAGAGTTAAATATCCAAACCATTAATATTATATATCATTTAAAATATATTTTAGTCTGTCTTATCAACTATATTTTATATATATACAAATTTATAATCTTTACTTATATATGCAACTTATAAAAAACAACTACAAATCAAAAACATTTTAAAAAGTTAAATAAATTAACTTATATATGCATATAAGAAAAATAAATATATATATGTAATTAAACAAAAAAGTTATATTATAAATATATATTAAAAAATATATTGTAGTAGGACGGATCATCGTTTTTTTCCTACTTCTTTAAAAAAAAAAAAAAAATTAGCAATTAAGAAAGCATCCGTCCTACCTAGATATATTTTAAACTATATAATTATTATAATCTCATATCTAATATAATCGATTCAATAATATATATAACATAATAATATATTTTAGTAGGACGCATAAAAATAACGCAATACTATACATAACACCAAATGGTTTTTTATGTTATATATGTACAATATTAACAAATATACCATATATGCGTAATAATGTTATATATACCTAATGATGTTAGGTTTACTAATTTTAATTAACCTTTTTAATTTAAAGATATTTAAAGTTTGTTTTTTTGATTTAAAGGCAGTAGATGTCTTATTTTTTGATTTGGAAGTAATAAATACTTTTATTTTTAATTTAAAGGAAAAGAATACTTTATTTTATAATAAGGTAATAAATGCCTTATTTTTTGATTTAAAGTCAGAAAATGCCTTCTTTTTTGATTTAGAGGCGTCTTTTCCTGTATTATGCCTTGCAACCCAACTCAAAAACTTTCAAGTTTCTTCAATTGATAAGAGGAAAAGTATTTAAATACTTCTACACAATATATATTAAGACATGAAGAATAAAAAACTTGATCAATCAAATATAAATGATTATACAAAATATTATAACAAAGATATTTATATTGAACATAAAAAACACAATCATACTCCAGAGTTTCACACATTAGATGAAGTTCCTGACTTTAAGTTATCAACATTAGTTAAGTTATGGAACAACCTTCCAAAGATTATTAAAAAAAGATATCCATTTATTGAAACCTGTAACTATTACAGGGATTTAGCAATTCTATCTGCGTTATATATTACAGGTGGACGATCTGCCGAAATTGTAGGTATACGATTACAAGACATTACAATTGAAGATGGATGGTTATATATAAGATTACCAAACAAAAAAAATAAACGACAAAAAAGTAAAGTAATAGTTGCTAATATTGATATAGAACATATATTTATAAAATATTTGGTTTATTATTATGAGTATAGATTAAAAGAGGTCTCTGATTTGTCGACGCCATTATTTCCAAAGTTTACTAAAAAAAGAATGAAAGAAACAGAAGCATTATTACCAGCAGCAGTTTATAAAATTGCAACTCGGTGCATAAGTATTAATCCTCATTTTTTTAGAAAAATACGAGCGTCACATTTATTAGAATATTACAATTTTGATGTGAAAGCATTACAGCAATATATGGGCTGGTCATCAATAATATCATCAGAACCTTATTTAATCATTTCAAAGGCAGGATTAAAAAAAAATTATATGCAAAATGCTGATGAAGTAAAAAAAATAATAGATGGGAGTGATAACTATGAAGTTAAAAACAATAATTAATATAAAAGATGTGCCTAAACAGGTTGAGGAAGATATTGAAAAATATAGTGATCAATATGCAGAAATTGATCGTCAAGTTAAACAAGAAATAAAAGATTATATAGATCAAAATGATTTATATTTAACGGAGAAACAAATAAAAAAAAGTAAATTTCCAAATGATACTTGTTCTATTTGTGGGCAAATGGGTTGTGATACAAAACTATCTTATAAAGGCATAACACAGAATTATCATAAAAAATGTTTAAAAATGTTTAAGAAAAAAGTATTTGATTATGCATTGAAAAAAAAGAATATACCTATTCCAAAAGAAGATATAAATGAAAAAAAATAATACACAAAACAATAAAAAAGAGTTAATAATAAACATAATAATAATGATCTGTTTATTTTTATTTATATCTTTATTTACTTATTATTTACAATTATATCATTTTTATTATGGAACATCTATTTTATTACAAACTACAGAAGTATTAACAGAAATAGTAATCCCTTCCTATTGTGTGTATTTATTATTCCAATTAACAGATATAAATACAAAATTAAAAAACAAATTAAAACATAAATTTAAAATTAAAAAATATAGATTCTTATGGTTAATATCAATATTTCTTATATGTAGTTTAGTTCTAATTATTGTATTGTATTTAGAATATTTTAATAATTTAGGTATATTTGAATTTATGTTTGGGAGTATTTGTTTTTTTATTTTTTTCATAATTTTTATATGGCAACAATTAGTATTTTTAAAATATTATGTGGGGTGTAACTATGGATCAGGAAGATAAAAAAAAATTTATAAAATATTTTAAAAAAACAATTTCTGAGAAATTACCAGAAATTAAAGAAACAGCAAATGATATTAATTATTTAAAATATAAAACACAATATAAAAAAGGGTATTTACCTAAATGGAAAATAGAAAAAAATAATACTTTAATTCATTTAATGTCACAACCCTACGGATGCTGGACAAATGATGATTTAAAAATTGCAAATTCTATTTTAAAATATTATAAACAGGAGGAATGAATATGATAACTAATAAACCTAAAAAATATTTGTGGTTTATAATTGTGACTTTGATATATCAACTAGTTATGATAATAACTGCCACCTTTTTGGAAAAACTTTCAGATTGGGCATATACAATAATTGGATTACTTGAATTTGTCATCATTATATGGGGAATTTATTTATTAATAGATTGGTTTAAAAAATAATACCATTCATATATTTATATGAGTTTACAATTTAATTCTAAATATATAAAGGCAATAACAGGAAATAATTCATCTATATCATCTAAAATACATTACCCAACAGCAACAACAACATCTCAACCTATTGTGACAACATATACATACACTACTGGAGCAGGAAGGAAAGAAGGAGTATTAACATCTGTCACAACTAATTCTACATATAGTAATAAAATACAGGGCAGTAGTTCTAGTTCATCTGGTGGGCATCATGGTGGGAGTTCAACAAAAAAATCTAATACAATTACAAACACATCATCATCTAAAATATCTTCTCCAACATTAACAACATCATCTCAACAAGTTGCAACAACATCATCCCAACCAGTTGTGACAACATATACATACACTACTGGAGCAGGAAGGAAAGAAGGAGTATTAACATCAACCACTTCAAATTTATCAAATTCAACAACATCCATATTAACTAATGGTATAACTAGTAATAAACCAGCATCATCTACTCCTTTACAATTAAAAAATTCATATAACCAATCTACAAAGGTATACATATCTCCAACAGGTGAAGGGTATAGCACCAATAACCCGCCAGCCAATGCCGTTATTGTTGGATCTAATTCTTTATTTGATAAAAATAAAGTAAATACACTAACAGCAGAACCATTATATACTACAAATAAAAAAGGAAAAAAAATATCAACACAAACAGGAAATGAATTAAATTCTTATAATCCAGAGACAGGAGTATATACTACAAAAACAGGATATGGAATGTCTATGAGTCAACCTCCAACTGGTGCTAAAATAGTGTATGACACCACCTTTAAACAGGCATTAGGTGAAGTTGTATCTAACCGATGGTATGTTAAACCTGTTACAGACATAAGTAAAAAAGTATTAAAAGAACAAAAAAAAATAAATGAACAAAATAATTTGTCAGAAAAACAAAAAAAAATAGCAAATATTTCTGTAGCGGCAACATACTATAAACCTATAATGATAGGTGGATCAATGGCAAAAGAATTTGGTGTCACAACATGGGAAGGTTTTATAAAGCCAGCAGCAATAAAAATATATAATTTACCAAAAGAAACAACAGAGAAAGCAATGGCACAACAACAAACAGAAGAAAAACTATTTGGTAAATATGAAGATATGACAAAAGAAGATAAAAAAAAATTAAGAGAGTATAGAATAGAATTAGAAAAAGAAAAATGGTATAGAAATATTAAAGTGCCTTTATCAAGTCCATATACCCAAGCAAATTTAACATTAATGGGTGCAGAAATTGTTGTACCGGCTGGTGTGGTAAAAGCACCAAAAATTGTAACTGATGTAAAATATAAAACATCAGGAACTTATATTAATCCAGAAAATATTTTTTCTAAAACAGCATTAAAGCAAACAGAAACTGGCACTGGTCCAGGTTTAGAACTTTCTTATAACCCACAAAAAACAATACGACAATTTGAAAAAACAAAAGGCAGTATACCAGAACTACCAGATTTATATACAGGTATTCATGCCTCAACAACTCGTGATTTAGGTTCCAAAGTATTATCCAGAGAAGAACTTGCTGCCAAAGGAATAACACAAGGATCAGAACCAGGTTTATTTGTATCACCATTAGGTGCAGGGCAGTCTGGATTTACAGGCATTGCTAAAACAGAATATAAATTAACATCAAATCCAATTGACATATTTAATCAACCAAAACCAACAGCACATCTAATTGGTTTTGAAAAAATTACAGAATATCCTGAATCAATTTTAAAAGGCAAATTAGATCAAAAAAAATTAGAACAATTTCAAAAATCCGTAGCATCAGAATCAACAGCGATAGTTACTCGTATGAGTTCATTGGGTTTAAAAAAAGAGCCAGAAGTTGTATTAAGTGCTGGCACACCAATTAGCGAAATTAAAAATCCATTATATTATACAAAAATAAAAGGAAAAATTGTCCCAGTAAAAACAGAACAAGCCATCAAAATATCAAATGTGTCTAATGGATTAAAAACAAAAACATTTGAAAATTTTATTTATGGCACTTCAAAAGAAAGTAAAGCCTTTGAAGATTTATTTTATAATAGTAAAATAACAGAATATGTATATGTCCCTAAAACGCCATTATTTTCATCAACATCATCAATTTTATCAAAACAAAATAATAATTATTATAACACCACGCAAGGATATAGCATTAATGAAGAGTTTGCAAAATATAATAAACAACAAGAATCAAAATATAATAAAAAAAAAGAAGATGTAGAAGTAACAAGCAGTGATTATATGGAAAAAATAATGACTTATAATACGGAGGGATCTATTGTAAAAACGCAAAAAAGCACAACTAGTGGATACAGAAATATAAAAAGAAAACCAAATAATCCTGATAAATTACCACCCACAATAATATCATCAAATATACCACCTCTACCAACAACTCCACCTCCACCAGTAATATCATCAACACATACCACACCACCACCAACAACTCCACCTCCACCAGTAACTCCATCTCCAATTATAGACCATATATTTAATACAAAAAAAACACCAGTAAAAGGATATAAAAAATTTAAGTTTCCAAATTATAAAAAACAAACAAAACAATTAATGCCTTCATATGATGTGATGGTTAAGAAAGGAAATAAATGGGTAAATGTATCCAAAGGTAAAAAAAGGAACATTTATTCTGCATTGGATTATGGCTCCAAATTAGTTGATAACACAACCGCACGATCATTTAAAGTTGTAAAAGGAACCGGTAATGCCAATATTTTTAAATATGAGTTGCCATCAAATATTAATAAGTTTTATAAGCCTAGCAAAACTAGAAACCCACAATTAACAGGTGCCTATGTAGAATATAGTAAACATGCAATTGATACTTTTGGAGAAAAAAAAGGATTGTCCATAGATAAATATTTAAAACAATATAAATTAAAATTTTAAAAAAATAATAAGGGTGAAATTATGAAAACACAAAAAGGTAGTTTTGAATTTGGGGATGTTTTTATGATTGCTATATTTGTGCTAATGATGGTTATTATGATGTATATCTTTCAACCATTTGCAGGAATATTAGGCACACAAATGGAAAACCAAACTAATGGTGGGATAGTAATGACTTTAATTTATTTACTTCCTGTTGTAGTTGTTGGGTTTTTTATTTGGGGTATGGCAAATAAAATTAAATCACCACCATCACAACCATATTAAAAAATTAATTAAGGAGGAAGCAAAATGATGAAAAGAAGTAAACCAAAAGATGGATATATAGATTTTAAAACCAAAGAAGATTATAATAAATGGCTTGCATACGGGCATATACATCATGTTTTTAAAGGTAAACAGCCAGTCCGTGTTGCTGGTAAAGTTGTAAAAGTTAAACATGGAAGATGTTAAATAATTTAAAAGGTAAAAGATACATATGAATAAATATAATAATATTTTTAATAAAAGTTTATTTATATTTATAGCACTCTTTTTTGTAATCATGCCTGTTTGTTTTGCAACAGATCCATTTTTATGGAAAGAAGTTCAGCCTGCTGGTGCCACAAATCAGTATTGGACTGCGAGTTCTATGTCTGATGATGGTAATATAATTTTGGCAGGTTCTAATGGTGTTGGATTATATTTATCTACAAATGGAGGAACAAGTTGGTCCAAGGTTCAGTCAGCTGGTAATTGGCAGATAAGTTCTATGTCTGATGATGGTAATATAATTTTGGCAGGTGCTCATGGTGGTAGATTATATTTATCAACCAATAGAGGTTCAAGTTGGTCCGAGGTTCAGCCAGCAGGTGCCACAAATCGGTATTGGCATGCGGGTTCTATGTCTGATGATGGTAATATAATTTTGGCAGGTGTTAGTAATGGTAGATTATATTTATCAACCAATAGAGGTTCAAGTTGGTCAGAGGTTCAGCCAGCTGGTTCCACTAATCAGGATTGGCGGTCAAGTTCTATGTCTGATGATGGTAATATAATTTTGGCAGGTGTTTATGGTGGTAGATTATATTTATCAACAAATAGAGGTTCAAGTTGGTCCGAGGTTCAGCCAGCTGGTGCCACAAATCAGAATTGGTTTATAAATTCCATGTCAAGTGATGGTAATATAATTTTGGCAGGTGTAAATGGTGGAAGATTATATTTATCTACAAATGGTGGAACAAGTTGGTCAGAGGTTCAGCCAGCTGGTTCCACTAATCAGGATTGGAC
>JAGPKW010000154.1 GCA_018053685.1 Patescibacteria group bacterium | reverse complement strand
GAGTAAGCTCCTGACCGGAAAAATTAACAATACTGTAATAGCTGTTGTTTCCACCTGCAAAGTATTTATCATTTATATACCAAATATCAGTGTAATTACTTTTCTTTAATACAGGTTTTTTTGTTGCTTTATCTACTAAATTTGCATTACCTTCATTATTTACAACCATATATTTTTCAGACGCATGATAATCTATATAATCATAAACGGGTGGTACTATTTCATTGCCTTTCATATCGTAAACCGCATATTTGCTATCATTATCAATGTAAACTTTGGCCGTAATAAAACCATTCTCAACTTCCATTATATCTACAGCTTCCGCAGGCAGTATTTCATTTCCCTTGCTGTCTAATAAACCTGCCAATCCGTCCTTGTAAACCTCAAAACAATTACCTAATAAATCAATGCGGTCATATATGAATGGAACCACTTCTTTATTATCCATATCAATTATTCCGGTTTTTCCAGTTTTTTCGGCAACAATCAGTTCATTCCCTATGTACATTTCATCAATAAAGTATAAACTGTCATATTCTATTGGTATTAATAATTCAGAATTATCCCCGTTTATTAAACCGAACTTATTATCTTTAATTATTCTGCAATAATTTTTTGTTTCGGATGCTTTACTTATTTCTTGATATTCAAAAGGCAGCAAATTCTCATTATTTATATTGATTAAGCCATATTTAAAATCACTTCCCAAAGCTATTATAAAGTTGTCATTTATATATTCTAAAAAATTATAGACAAATGGAAGTATAATTTTCTGATTAATATCTATTATTCCTTCCCTTTCTCCATTTCTTACAACTATCCTATCATCATTTAAATATAATAAATTATCATAAATAACAGGTATAACTACTTTATCATTGTATCTGTCATACAGGCCAAATGTATAACGCGTATTACTGTCAACATTCATTAACAACCAGTATTTATTGCTGATTGTCGGGTCTGCAAATGAATACCCCTCTACACGGCACTCTATGCCGTTCTTATCAACAAAAGCAAATCTTGTTAATTGTTTGTCAATTGGTGCTACAAACCTGTAATAACTCTCATCAAATTTATAATATTCACCTTTTTCAATTCCGGCATAATCCAAATAATTACCCTTTAATTTAATCTTGCTGCCATCTGATTTTAATAGGTACCAGGTGGCGTCGCTTTTACTCCGTAGTATTTTGTCATTTCCGATCCCATCGAAATAATCGTAGTTAAGTGTAATTTTTTGTATGTCATCATTAAATTCCACTCCATATACTGTACAGCATAAAGAAAACAAAAAAATAAATACAGTTGCGGCAATTAACGTTTTGTGTAAATAATGCCCTTTTACCATTAACCCTTCTCCTCCACAGAATTATTTATAAAAATCATATATCCTCTATAATTCAAATTCCTTAAAAATATACTTAGGATCCTTTTGTTTTTTATCAAGAAAAAATTCCTTAATAAATCGATATTCTCCCGTTGAGATGTTTTCCCATGCTTCTATTGAATATGAAGTTTTATCTTCTGAATGAGGAGATAAATGGTTAAGTATATCTACGAAACCTACCTTCCTTGATAAAGGTATTTCGTGCCACTTCCCATCTTTTTGTTTTTCAAGGGTGATGTATTCTCCATAGTAGATGGTTTCATCTGTTTCATTTATTAAAGAGAAAACTAATCTATTATCAACTAATGATACCTCGCTCATAGAGATTCCCGGAACTGTATTGAGTTCATCTATATTTACATTAAAGATCTCTTCTAATTCCGCTGCATTTGATTTGCGGAAAATTCCAAACATCCTTCTTATTGAAGTTTCTTCAAGCTCATCATTAATTTTATCAATGTACACTTTAAGGTTGTCTCGCACATATGTTACATATACTAATTCTTTTTTACTAATGCCTCCATCATTCATATCAGCTATTTTACCAATATAATAACTTAAAGAGCTAAGACGAGGAGATAAGGATAAGTACCATTCATAAGTATGCAATTGATTAAAATATTTTTTTAATAGTAAATTATTTTTGATTTCAAATTCATATATACTTCGATTCTGATATTCTTTCTCATATGAATCCAAAAAGTCATCAAGCTCAGAATAGATATTTCTTAAAGTGATCCAGTCATAGGTATCTGTAATTTCGTTACACTCAAATTTATAGTAACTGTAACATAAGGCAAGTAGTAACGCTGCAACACTAATTATAACAATAATCCTTCTCTTTTTCATAAAACACTCCTCTAAACAACCCGCCTTGATAAAACTTCCATATTTTCAGAATGTGTTATTTACCAGTCACTCATCTGCACCCTGAATAATAATGATTTATATATACTTACTCAAAAGTTCATTGCCTCATATATTCAATTCGATAGTTCTATGGTATATTTTAATTTGTTGTCACTGTTCGGGTCAGTATATTCAAATGTTTTTTCATATTAATATCAAATTCACGAGAATTTGCTTTGTTTTCTATTACTTCATACATAAGGG
>JAGPKW010000153.1 GCA_018053685.1 Patescibacteria group bacterium | reverse complement strand
AAAATGAGTTAAAAACATTTGAAGATGTTAATAGAAAAATGCAAGAAGTTGATTTACCAGATATGATAACTTTAATATTTGCAGCAGCTATAGAGTTTGATGCTTCAGATATTCATATAGAAGCGGCAGAAAATAGAGTTATTGTTCGTCTTAGGATGGAAGGCATGCTTCAGGAAATAGCTTCTATAAAAAAAGAAATATGGCCAAAATTAATTACAAGAATTAAATTACTTGCAAAATTAAAGATGAATGTATCAGATATTCCTCAAGATGGTAGAATTACTATTGTTTTAAATAATGATAAGGTGGATGTACGTGTTTCAACTTTGCCAACAGCATATGGAGAATCTGTTGTTATGCGTCTTTTGAAATCTTCAGTTCAAGGATTAGCATTTGAAAATTTAGGTTTAATAGGAAGCACTTATGATAGATTAGAAAAGGCAGTAGATAAACCTATAGGCATGATAATAACAACAGGTCCAACTGGATCAGGTAAAACTACAACACTTTATGCAATATTAAATAAATTAAATAAACCAAACGTTAATGTTATAACATTAGAAGATCCTATAGAGTATAAATTACCTGGTTTAAATCAATCGCAAATAGATTATAGCAGAAACTACGATTTTGCTAGGGGTTTAAGGTCTATATTGCGTCAGGATCCAAACGTAATTATGGTTGGAGAAATAAGAGATGGGGAAACAGCGGAAGTAGCGGTAGAAGCAGCGTTAACTGGGCATAAGGTTCTTTCAACTATTCATGCTAATTCAGCACCAGCTGCTATACCTAGATTTTTAGTAATGGGAGTTAAGCCATTCTTACTCGCTCCAGCGCTAAATGTTGTTATGGCACAACGTTTAGTCAGAAGGATTTGTACAAACTGTAAGGAGGAAATTAAATTAGATCCAAAGGTACAAGAAAATGTAGAAAAAATATTATTAAGCATTCCAGAAGCATCAGGTTTTAAGGTAGATATAAATAATCTTCATTTTTATCATGGTAGAGGTTGTGATAAATGTCATGGCATAGGGTATAAAGGTAGGATAGGGTTATATGAGATTATGGACATGAATGAAGAAATAGAAAAGATAATACTATCAGGGAATGTTTCTGAGTATGAACTAGAAAAAATAGCTATTAATCATGGAATGCTTAAAGTTGTACAAGACGGCTTATTAAAGGCGACACAAGGTATAACAACAGTGGAAGAAGTATTTAGGGTTGCAAGTCAATAAAAATTTTAAGAAAGTAATCGTTTTAGTATTATATTAATTAAAAAATAAATCAGTGATAAAAGTAGCAAAAAAAAAGTTGTTAATATTAGATGGAAATGCATTAGTTCACAGAGCCTTTCATGCACTTCCACAAACAATGTCAACAAAATCAGGGCTTCAGACAAATGCTATTTATGGGTTTGTCTCTATTTTTATCAAGGCATTAAAAGATATAAAACCAACCCATATAGCAATTTGTTTTGATGTTTCAAAAAAAACTTTTAGGAACGATTTATTTAATAATTATAAAGCAAATAGAGTTAAACAACCAGATGAGCTTTATTTGCAATTCCCATACATAAAAGAAATAATAAAAGCTTTTAATGTAAAAATATTTGAAAAAGAAGGTTTTGAAGCTGATGATATTATAGGTACAGTATGTGATAAGTTAAAAGATGATAAAGATACGGAAATTATAGTTTTAACTGGTGATAAAGATACCTTACAGTTAATTAGCAATAATATTAAAGTTTATACATTTAAAACAGGGATTTCTGATGTTATAATATATGATAGAGATACTGTAAAAGATAGAATGGGCATATATCCAGAACAAGTTATAGATTATAAAGCATTAAGGGGAGACCAATCAGATAATATTCCTGGAGTAAAAGGTATAGGAGAAAAGACAGCAGTAAAGCTTTTAAATAAATTTGGTAACATCAATAACTTGTATAAGTCTATAGAAAGTAATTCTATAAGTGATGAGATAAAACCAAGGATTTTAGGACTTTTAAAATCTCAAAAAGAACAAGCTTTTTTGAGCTATAATTTATCGAAAATTGATAAAAATGTAGATATAGAATTTAATTTAGAAGAGTGCATTATTAAGCCAATAGATTTAGAGAGATTGAGAAAGATTTTTATAGATTTAGAGTTTAAAACTTTGCTTGATAGAATTTTGGAGTTAGATATTATGCCAAAGCCAGAGAATAAAAATATTCAGGGTAATAACATTGAATATATTTTTTTGAAAAATGATGGAGATATTTTGAAAGTGCTTAAAGAGTTAGAATCGCAAGAAGAATTTGCGTTTGATACAGAGGCTGATGGAGTAAATTCATTAGTAGCTAATATAGTTGGTTTTAGTTTTTGTTTTCAAGAGGGCCATGCTTATTATATAGATTATAATACTATAAAAAATAATATTAAAATATTCAATAAAATAAAGAATATTTTTGAGGACAAAAATATAAAAAAAATAGGTCATAATATTAAATATGATATACATA
>JAGPKW010000152.1 GCA_018053685.1 Patescibacteria group bacterium | reverse complement strand
CAGCAGTGTCTCCATCTATAGATCCAAAGTTGCCCTGTCCATTAACAAGAGGATATCTCATAGAGAAATCTTGAGCAAGCCTGACAAGAGTATCATAAATAGCAGCATCTCCATGAGGATGATATTTCGCCATAACTTCTCCAACAACATGAGCGGATTTTCTAAATTTTGCATTTGATTTTAAACCAACATCCCACATTGCATATAATATTCTTCTATGAACTGGCTTTAAGCCGTCTCTTACGTCTGGCAGAGCACGAGAGATTATAACAGACATTGCATAATTTATATATGAAGTCTGCATTTCTTTAGTGATAGATACTGGCTTCATTCCAACTTCTTCTGGTATTACAAATTGTTTTTTATTGCCATTATTTTTATCAATCTTTATATTTTCTTCATCCATAAAAAGTATTTATTTATTAAGTCAATAAGCATTTTATCACATAAATAGTAAAAATAAAAGGCAGAATATATATAAAATGGACTTTCAATAATTTTGGTGATATCATTTTAATGTAAAATAATATTTAATTGAATAAAATATGCAAATTATTTGGAATAAAAATAATGATTTAAAAATTATAAGTGAGAATAATATAATATTATTAAATCCAGAAAATGTTGAGAAATGTAATATTGTTGTAGATCCAAGTAATATAGATAGTTTTAATAAAATGAGTAGCACTTTTGTTATTACAAATTATGGTGAATATGAAATAAAAGATGATTTTATATATAAGAATTTTGTAATACAAAAAAATAAAGAGAAAAAGAAAATATATAAATTAAATATAGAAGATATCACTATTTTAGATTTGGATAATATTAATGATGATTTGCTATTAGAAGATAATGAAGAATCTATAGAGAATATTATAGAAGGAAATATTGATATATTATTAATTCCGATAGGAGAAAATTTTTTATCAGCTAAAAAGGCTGTAGAAATAAAAGATAATCTATCACCAAAAATTGTTATTCCTATTAATTATGATCCAATAAAAGATGATAGAAATTTAAAAGAATTCAAAGCTGCATTTTTAAATATTGAAGAAAATGATAAGTTTAAAATTAATAAAAAGAATCTTCCATCAGAAGAAGATAATCAAATTTTATATTTATTAACTTCTAACTAGTCTATGAAATTTTTTAGTAATAAAGACAAGCAAGAAAAAAATAATGATGATAGAGATAATAAAAAAAATATTTTGGCTTTTATATTAATTATTATAATATCAATTATTATAGTATTTTTTAATTGGTTGAAGGGTGTAAGAGTTACTAAAAATCCAAGTAAGGGCGAAATTGAGGTAAGAGAAAATATAAAAAATAGTATAAATGAATTAAATAACATTTTAAATAATGGTTCAAGAGATATAAAAAATACATTACAGAATAAAGATAAAGCACAAAGTTATGGATACATAGAAAACATTAAGTATGGTTATGGTGATACTGAAAATATAGATTATAATGAATTATTAAAAAATATAAAGCCAGAAGATATACAACAATACATACAAGATTATAATGATATAGAGAATACTCTAAAGAAAGCAGAAAATAAATAAATATCCTAAAATTTGACATTTTTTTGAAAATAAAATACACTATTATAAATTTTGATATAAATGTTATCAAATTAATTCTCACTAATTATTAATAAATTCTTAATAATATTGAGAAGCGTAGATTGGGTCTACACTATTATCTAATTAACTAATGATAGGCTTTTTGCTTATATCTATCTATATATTATGCCAACAAAAACTAAAAAACTTTATAACAAGCTTTTCCAAGAAGAGGATGAAACTAATAAAGAATTTGCTAAATTATTATCTAAAAATACAAAAACATTGCCTAAAATCGGTGAGCTAATAGAAGGCAAAGTTATATCTGCGTCTAACTCAGAAGTCTTAGTTGATGTAAATGGACTAACAGTTGGTGTAGTTAGGGGATATGAATTGCAAGATGAATCAGGCGAAACGAAGGATATAAAGCCAGGAGATATAATTTCAGCTACTGTAATAGATTTAGACAATGAAAAGAATCAAGTTGAATTAAGTTTTAGAGCAACAGGTCATAAAAAAGCATGGGAAAAACTAGCAGAATATGCAAAAGACAAGACTGTTGTTGATGCAGTTGTTACAGAAGCCAATAAAGGAGGATTGATGGTAAAAGTTGGTGGCGTAAGGGGATTTCTTCCAGTATCTCAGCTTTCTTCAGAGCATTATCCAAGAGTTGAAGGGGGATCTAAAACAAAGATATTAGAAAGATTGCAGGAGCTTATAGGCAAAACATTGAAGGTTGAGATATTAGATGCTGTTGAAGAAGAAGAGAAATTGATAGTCTCTGAAAAGGAAACAGTAAAAGAGGAACAAGAGAAAATAGTATCAAAGTATAAAGTGGGAGATATAGTAAAAGGAAAAATATCAGGCGTAGTAAGCTTCGGAGCATTTGTAGAATTCGATGATGGTCTTGAAGGTTTAATACATATATCTGAAATAGCATGGAAAAGAATAGATGATCCTAATGAATATTTAAAAGTTGGTGATATTGTTACTG
>JAGPKW010000151.1 GCA_018053685.1 Patescibacteria group bacterium | reverse complement strand
GTAGTAAGCTTCGGAGCATTTGTAGAATTCGATGATGGTCTTGAAGGTTTAATACATATATCTGAAATAGCATGGAAAAGAATAGATGATCCTAATGAATATTTAAAAGTTGGTGATATTGTTACTGCTAAAATTATAGATATTAATGATTCAAAAATATCTTTGTCAATGAAGCAATTGGATAAAGATCCATGGAAAAATGTTGAGGAAAAATATAAGATAGGTCAAAAAGTTAAAGGTAAAATATTAAAAACTAATCCTTTTGGAGCGTTTGTTGAGTTAGATAAAGAAATACATGGATTGGCACATATATCAGAACTATCAAAAGGCATCGTTAGAGATATTAATGAAGTAGTAGAAATTGGCAAGACTTATGATTTCAAAATAGTGTCTATAGATGCTAAAAATCATCGTTTAGGACTGTCAATTAAAGCTTTATATGAAGATGAGAAGAAAACAAAGAAAGGCCTTGATACTAGCAAAGAAAAGGAAATAGAAAAGAAAGTGGAAAAGCCTAAAAAAGAAATAGATAAAAAAGAAAAATAACAAAACATATCTTATTGTTAATAAGCAATAAGAATCTAAAATGATTCCAGTTTTGTTCAAAAATAGTTATGCACAATTACTTTTTATTGAAAAACTGGATCAAAAACCCAGTTTTTAATAATAAATTAATTTAAAAAATAATATAGGATTTTACATTATGTATTAGTATTTAAAAAATCATAGTGTAAAATATAAATAATTAATAATATAAAAATTTTATGGTCAATGCACACTATGAATTATTATACATAATTCCATTAAAATACACTGATGAAGAAAACATAAAAATTACCCAAGAAATTGATGACTTAATTAAAAAATATAAAGGCTCGATAATTAAGACATCAATTTTAGGTAAAAGGAAGCTAGCTTATGAGATTAATCATGTTCATAATGGATATTATGTAGCTACTCACTTTAACATGGAAAACGGGAGGAATTTATTAGGTCTTACAAAAGAATTAAATTTAAAATTAAATGATAATATTTTAAGATTTCAGATAGTCAAAACAACATTAGATCTAGATGAGGAAAAGTATAAAATAATGTTCGGCAAGAAAACTCAGGAAGAGCAAGAAGTTTCATCTACTATAAAAAAAGAAGCGAGAGTAGAAATTGAGAAAAAAAAGAAAGCAGAAAAGAAAGAAATTAATCAAGAAGAAATAAATAAAAAGATAGAAGAAATAATGGATGATGACGTAAAGGACCTAAAAAATAAATAATTTTTAATTATAAATATATGGACTTAAATAAAGTCATGTTAATTGGCAATTTAACTAAAGATCCAGAAAGTAGGACTTTAGTTAATGGTCAGTCATTATCAATGTTTACGGTTGCAACTAATAGAGTTTGGAAGGATGCTAGTGGTAATAAAAAAGAACAAGCAGAATTCCATAATATAGTAGCTTGGGGCAAGTTAGCTGATATTGCTAATCAGTATTTAAAAAAAGGTAAAAAAGTATTTATAGAAGGTAGATTGCAAACAAGATCTTGGGATGATCAAAATGGAGTAAAGAAATATAAAACAGAAGTCATAGCAGAAAATATTTCTATGCTTGATACAAAAGGATCATCATATCAAGCCCAGAATAATAATTCAGAAGCTTCAGAAACTACTATAAATAACCCAGAAGAGGAATTACCAATAGTAGATGCTGATACTGAGGAAATAAATATAGAAGATATTCCATTTTAATAATTAACTTTTAAAAAATGCAGAAAACAAATCCACAAGAAAAAGAAACTTGCTATTGTTGTGTAAATAATATAAATGAAATTGATTATAAGGATTTACAATTAATGCAAAAGTTTACTTCAATGCATCATAAGATATTAAAGAGAAGTAAAAGTGGTTTATGTACGAAACATCAAAGAAAAGTTAGTGAGGCGATAAAAAGAGCAAGGATAATGGCATTAATACCATTTACGAATAATCATAAATAAAAAACAGAGTGTAAAAACCCTGTTTTTTATTTTTTAATCTTTATTTTTTGTATAAAATAAGATAATATAGATATAATTAATATAAATGTATGCTTATTATAGGTGCACATATGTCTATTAGTTCAGGATTTTTAAATGCAGTTAAAAAAACTGTTGAATGTTATAATTCTAATGCCTTACAAATTTTTTTAAAATCTCCACAATCCTTATCATTCTGTAATATTACAGACGAAGAAGCAGCAGAAACGAAAGAATATATTAAAAGAAATAATGTTTTTTTAGTTGGGCATTGCTCATATTTATTAAATTTTGCAAAAATACAAGAATATAAAAAGGAAGAAATATATGAACAAAAGATTAGTTCAGCAAATATAAATAACATAAAAGAAGAGATAAAAACAGTAACTAACAAAGTCGGAAATTGGGCAGTAAATTCATTGGTAGATGATTTATACTCTATATATAAAATGGGTGGATATGGAGTGGTGGTTCATATAGGAAAATATGTAGATTTGAACAAAGAAATTGCTCTAAATAATATTATTAAGAACATAAAACAGGTAATAGAGACTATTTCTTATAAAATAAATAATATTGGAACTCCTTATATCATTTTAGAAAATACAGCAGGCCAAGG
>JAGPKW010000150.1 GCA_018053685.1 Patescibacteria group bacterium | reverse complement strand
GTAGTATTATATAATGTCCTTAATTGATCTTCATAAGCAGGATCTAATGTTTCTAAAGCAAGTTTAGCTAATCTTAATTGTTCTTGAATAGGATTTATATACGCAGTTTTAGAATCAGAACCACCTTTAGTTGTTTTATAAGCAGATGGTACTAATAAAGGAGTAGTGTTAATAGGAGCATCTGACCATTGATAAGATACATTATTTTCAGCAATATAATCTCTTTTATCATTAGTTTGTGTTACAGGTTTTTTTGTTTGAGACTGTGCATTATGAGGTCCACCAGCTTGCTTTATTGGAACTTCAAATACAGTATTGCCAGGAAACTGATATTCTTTCTCTGGTTGCATAAATTGTATAATACCAAATTCATCAACTCCAATAACAGGAAAATCAACTCCCTTCATTGATATTCTACCTGATGGAATTATATTGAAAGCATTATCAACATCTCTACTATATCTTCTATATCCATTTACACTATACATTATCTTAGACTATTTAATAATTTATTATTAGCCAATTTTAATATCATTTTAGGCATTTTATTTTTTTCATCATTAATTGTACGTTTTAATATAACTTTTGTTTCATAGTGCCTGAATTTCTTCCTATCAGTAATAAACTTGTTATAATCAACAGTATTTATTACTAAATCTTTTTCAAACCCATTCGCTCTAGTTTTGAAAAAAGGTTGTTCTAAATGACTATATTCTCCTCTATCTTTTACTATATCCCAAAATTGATTAAACCTATATTTATTTTCTTCTTTAGCAACCATTATATCATATGAATATCCATATTCATTTAATCTTGGATATACCAAATTAGCATATGGATTTTGTTTTTCTTTAATATTTAAATTTAACCATCCTGATACTTGTTCTGAATTATATATTAAAGCCTTATCAAAATTCTCATCTAAAATATGAAAACTATCATGTTTGTATTTTCCTAACCTATAACACTCTAATATATATTCTATATTTCTTAATGTATTAACATTATTTGGAGTAGATATAGGATATTCTATTTCCCAATATGAAGGTTCATCATAATATACACAAAAACTATCCGTTTTATCATTATGTTTCCATAATGTATTACTTGTTTCTAAATTATATCTTGTCCCAAAATTTGGTGCTGAATCCTTAACTCTATCAACACTAAAAAAATGATCATATGAAGGTATTAAAAATGATGGTTTCCATGTATGAAAACTTATCCACATCTTTCGCTCTGGATCATAACTTGCAACCCATGAAGCATCCTCAAATATTTTATCTAAACTAAATGTAAATGGATAAGAACTGCCAACTCTAAAATATGCATTATCTCTATTGAACAAAAGGTTACTATCATTATCATGTAAATAGTAATCTTTTTTACTGAAATATATCAATTTATATTGAGGATCATATACAGCCTGACATCCAACTCCAATAACAGGATTATCATAATGTGGATATTCAGGATATTGCTTTAACATATGTGATGGCAAATTATTGAAAAACCAATTTGTCATTCCATATCTTGTAATATCATCTACTTGACCACCCGCAAAATTAAATATCTTACCAGAATTTTGAGAAATCCAGAATAATCCATATGGTGTATTTATTGCAGACCTTGATGATATACAATGTCCATATCCTAATTCATCATCTGCATTTACCATAGACTGTGATGCATTGGCAAATAAACCACCATCTCCAACAACAAACTTCATCCCATCTTTAGTCTGTAATTGATCTACTCCAGGAAAATATATAGGTTCTGATTTTTCAAATAACAATACAGCCCCTGTAGTGTTTAATGACTTTATTACTGATACTTTACTCTTAAAGTCTTTAAAGTTTAATGGTAAGTAATTTAACCAATTATCTTTTCTTACCCCCTCTTGTTGCTGTAATGAATATACAACTCTATTAGGTAAATATTCTAAATTTTGTTTAAATAATTTTTTATTATAATGAGAAGGTAACATTTTCCCCCATGAACCTGCATTCATCGATGTTCTAAATACACTTAATGACATGTCGTACTTATGATATATAGGTTTAGTTATTAAATCACTCCTAAACATCATATCTAAATTGTTATAATGATTTTCATAAGTTACATCATAAAATTTCTCCCATATTTCTTCTCCATAATCCCTATATGCTAAGTTCATTTCAGATTCACAGAAAAAATCCCTAACACCATTATATGAATGATAAAAACAACCACTCTTCTTTATCCAACTTCCTGTGCCACCATCTAAATTATGAAAATGACTTGGAAGATTTACTCCTTCTGTTGGCGGACTAGCATCAAAGTTTCCCATTCCCGATTCACCCCATGCATCATCTGCATTTTCTTCGTTATAAGCGGTTGGATCATATTCTCCTGCTGCTGCTTGACCACTATTTATCAAATCACTTATATTTTCTATAAGACCATTTATTTGAAAATCAGACAAGTCATATTTATTGAAATCAGCCCAATAACAAGGAACAGGACCATTAACATAATTTCTATAATTAAATTCTGTACCATTAGGAACATCATACTGCCATGTGTTGAAAAACATATATGGATTTTTCTCTGTATATCTGTTTATATATGTATCTCCACCAAATATTATTCCTGAATTTAC
>JAGPKW010000017.1 GCA_018053685.1 Patescibacteria group bacterium | reverse complement strand
AGTTACAAATACTTATCTTAATAAAAATATTGATGTAAAGGTTTATGGAAAAGAAGCACAAACTAGAATTCTTAACTTTATTGTTTATGGAACTCAAAATAATAAATACTTGAGTTATCAAGATAGAATAAATGTAATTAATGATCTTAAGAAGACCTTAGGTAGAGCACCAACTGATGAAGTTGAATGGATGCTTGCTATTAATGCTGCAAATGATTTAGAAGATGAGCAATTAAAAATAAAAGAACAAAAAGCCATAAAGTTGAATAAGGAAAAAATACCAGGTCCTTCAAAAATAAAGTTATACAAGAATATTGAGCAAATTGGATCAGATTTATGGGGTAATAAAAAATAATTAATAAAATTAAAAAGTCCAGCTATAATGCTGGATTTTTTAATTGATTTATAAAATCAAGGCTTGTTATTTCATTTTTCCCTTCTATTTGCAATTTATTTATTTTTACTAGATAATTTTCAGAATCTTTTAAAAATAATTCTTTATCTCTAATTACAAAATTATTTATTACTTTATCAGTGTTTTCTAGCTTATATATTTTATAATCTATATCATTGATCTTTATTCTTTTATTTTTATAAATAATAAATATGCCAGGCCATGGTTTATATGCTCTAAACTTATTTATTATGTTTTGTATTTTATCATCTTGATTTATTAACCCATCATTTTTTTCTATTAATTTTGTATATGTAGCTTCTTGATGATTTTGTTCAATAGATTGAAATGGGAGCTGATTATTCTCTAATAGTTTTATTAGCATTTTTGCTCCTAAATTAGCTAATTTTTCTCGTAAAGATATTTGATCATCATATTCTTCTATATCTAATTCTTCTTGCAAAATTATATTTCCATGATCCATTTCTTTGTCCATTTGCATAATAGTTACACCAGTTTTTTTGTCATTATTTAATAGTGCATATTGTATTGGAGACGGGCCTCTATATTTTGGTAGAAGGGAAGCATGAACATTAATTGCACCATATTTTGGTATTTCTAATATATTTTCAGGGATAATTTTCCCATATTCTGCAATTATAAAAAGATCAGAATTATTTTTTTCTAATTCATCTTTTATATCTTTTAGATTTATTGGCTTTAAACATTTAATATGTTTTTCTCTTGCTAGCTTTGCTATTTTAGATTCTTGTAAAATTTGTTTTCTACCAACTTTTTCATCTGGCTTTGTAACAATTAGGCTAACATTAAACTTTTTTATTAATTCTTCTAATATTATTTTTGCGAAAATATCTGTTCCAAAAAATGTTATATTTATCATATTATTTTATTAAAAATTCTGGATTTATATCTAAGAGAGCATATTTACTTATATTTTTTATTATATCTTTTAAGTTATTATACTCTTCTTTATTAATTTTTATAATTATATGAGTTTCATTTTTATTTAATTTTGTATTTTCTCCTAATGTTTCTATTTTTTGTGCATTGTATAAAATATCTTTTATTTTAGCTATTTTTTTATCATATTCTTTTTTATTTTTATCTTTTATAATCAGTTTTATAATTATTGAAAATGGTGGGTAGTTTAATAATTTTCTTGTTTTGATTTCTTCTTGAAAGAAAGATAAATAATCATTGCTAAGTGCATAGTTAAGAATCGCATCATTTTTATGCTTAGTTTTTATATATATTTTATCTATATTTTTTTCTTTTGCTATATTGGTTATATTTACTATATATCTGAACATAAACTCATTTGACTTAAAATCTGGCATTATAAAATAATCATCTACTGAAAATAGAATTAAAGAATATATGTTATTTATATATGCTAAGTAATTTTTTATTAAAAAATCTGTGCCTATAATAATATCTAAAGAGTTTATTTCATTTATATTGATTTGCCTAATGCTTTTATCTATTATTTTTATTTTTTTATTTTGATATATTTCGTTTAATTTTTGATAAATTTTTTGATTGCCAATGCCAATAAATTTTATATTTGTGCTTTTACATACAGGACAATATGATATTATATCTTTTTCTAAACCACATATTTTACATACTTCTTTGTTTATATTTTTGTCTAATTTTAAAGGAATATTACATTTTACACATTTTTCAATATATCCACAATCATTGCAAATTATAGAAGAAGAATGCAATCTGTTATTGTTTATAATAATAACTTTTTTATTTAATTCTTGAGCTTTTTCTATATTATCTTTTATTGTATCTATATAATCTCCTTCAATAAATACTATATTTAATTCTTTTTTAATATTATCTTTTATATTTATTATCTCTAGATTTTTATTATATGTTTCAATAGATGGGGAACTAGATGTATATATTAATTTTAAATCTTTTGATATATTAGCCATATATTCTGCAACATCTTTTACATTATATCTTGGATTTTGGTCATATTGTTTATGATATATACTTTCTTCATCAAGTATTATTATGGTTTTTAAATTAGAAAATGGAGAAAATATGGCAGTTTTTGTGCCTATAATTAATTTTGTTTTTCCTGAATTTATGTTTTTATATGCAGAAAATATTTGGGTTTTGTTTAAGTTTTTGTGTATTATTTCTATATTATCTTTTGATATATATTGTTCTGCAATCTTATAGAATGATAAAGCTTTTGATATTGTATCAGATATTACAACTGTTTGTGAATTATCATTTTTGACTATATTTAGCAAAAAATTAGATAGATCAGAAAACGAAGAATACAGAAATAGGAATTTTTGTTCTTTGGAATTTTTAAATTTTAAATAGCTATCTTCATTCATTTTTTTGGTATTTTTGGAATTATAGTCTTAAATGCTAGAGATTTGTTTATAAAATAAGTATCTTTAAAGAAATCTATTAATTTTATTTGCATATCAGATAATAAAAAATCCTTAGATATTATTTTTTTTATATCTTTTATTTTTTCTTCATCTATATCACTTTTATCTTCAAGTTTAATTATTAAGCCTTGAGTTTTTCTATTTGTAAATTCTATCTCAACTATTTGGCCAACTTTAATATCATTTTCTAATTTTTTAGGAACTCTATATGTAAATTCTTCAGCTTCTACATCTGGTGGTAAAAGAAGGCTTGGTATTATTTTTGCAAACATTTACATTTTAAAATTCATTGTTAAAAATCCTATTCCAAAAGGAGATTCATAGCATTCTAATTCTGCTGTATAATTTATTTCATCTAATATTCCTAATAAAATGCTTATTGGCTTTATACCATATTCTCCAACTTCTCTAAGTAAACTATTTTTCATACTTAAAAATCCTGTTCTATTTTTTAATTGTAAAAAATCTATTATATTTTTATCAAAATCTTTTGCTTTTTCTGAATATCCTAATGGAGATTTAGTTGATGACTTATGAGACAATAGACTTGATGCTATAACTGCTATTTTCTTATTAGATAAACAAATTTCTTCTTTTATTATTTTCCCAAAGTCGAAATGATCTTTTAGAGATAAAGTAGACGATTCTATTGGTATTATTTTTGGTTTTATGTTTTGGGCTAAAAAGTATAATGGTATTGAAGTTTCATAATCAAGCTTTTGTTTTGTTATTAAAGAAATTGTCATATCTTTTTCATCTTGTTTAAAATTTAATGCAAGCCCTATATCTCCATTTATATTTAATTTTGTTTTTAAGTCTCCAAATTCTATAAAATTTACTTCAAAAAATTCGCTAATATTAATAGCAAAAGCATTCCTCAATTTATTTATTCTTGGAGATAAAATTATAATAGTGTCTGGATTCAAACTTTCAATGCTTGTTTTAATTTTATTTATTGCAGATATAGTGTTTTTGATTTGATCTTTAATTTCTGCTGTTCCAATAGTTGGTATTAAAACAGGAGAGTGGGGCATTATAGCTGCAGATACTAAAGGCATAGGTTAATAATTAAAAAGTATTTTCTACTGGTATACCTAATGGATGAGCTAATAGAGTCTTGTTAGAAACTTTTTGTATATTTTCTTTCTTGTATCCTAGTTCATCAAATAATTTTTGTGTCCTTATCTCTCTTCTTTCTCCGTTTGATATTACATATATTGGGCCATTGTATTCTTTTGAAGTTACAAGTGTTCCATCTGGCAATGTTGCTTCTACTCCTTCAACATATTGATTTATTTCTTTATCATCTGTTGTTATGATAGTCTTTCCCCTATATTTTGCAAGCAAAATTTCATCTGTATCTATTTTATGTCTTATGCCATCATATACATACCACATTTCTTTTGTTTGTTTATTTTTAAGTATTGCTCCTGTTGGATATATACTTTTTTCTGTTATTGTTTCTCCTCTTTGATAATCTTCTAGTTCAGCATTTTTTACATTTATTATCTCATCTTGGGCTAATCCTAGCTTTTTTATAACATTCCATGAAGAAATACGTTTTATAACATCATCTATTAGCATATATATATTTTTATTTTCATCTCTTAATAGGGAATAGTTAGCAAATTTTACTGGTATACCAATATCATATTTTTCAAGATCTGCTTTTGTCGTATATATTATATTTTTTATATTATATTTTGAAGCTACTGCTGATAAAGACATTACTTGTCTTCTATAAAAGCCCTCTATTAGCCATATTTCTTTCTGGCCTTTTATTTGAAGCAATGTGCCTGTTGGATAATTTTTTGAAAAATATTTATTCCATATATTAAAAAATGACATATTGCCTTGTATGTGTGGAGTATATAAATAAAGATTTACAGTTGCTTGGTTTTTGGGAGTTATTACTACATTGTCTATTTTTACAGGTTTATTAACTTTTATAGAAAATTTATTTGGGTTGTCTATATATTCTCTGTTTCTTCTTGCTGTATGATAGACCTGGTTTGCAAATCCTTTATATATTTGTAATGCTGGATCACTTTTAGAACAGCTATCACATATACCAAAACCTGTTGCCCAATCTAAATCACCTTGTTCAATATTTACGCCTTCTACCAAGCTCTGTTCTTTTTGTAATGTTGCAAGTATGTATTTAGGGCTTATTTTAAATTCTCTGCTTGCATTATATATTATTTCTGCTGCTGTGCCAGAAGTACCAAATAGATCTACAAATGTCATGGTGCCTAATATGCCTTTAGAATCTAGGAATTGCTGTATATCGTTTTTATCCATAGAATTATAATTTGTTAAATCATCGTCTGATATTATATATTCTGGATCAAAGATCTGTGCTTTAGCAAATGTTGGTATAAGTATTATAGATACAACAAAAAACAATTTTAATAATTTTTTCATTATTTTATTTTAATAGATTTATATTTATTTTTATTATATCATATATTTTATTTTTTCTTCTGTTAATAAAAAATGGCCTAATATTAGACCATTTATTCAACAGAAATATATCTATCTTTTTTCTGCTTATTATTAAATTTTGTTTTTTTGATTAGATAAAATTTTACTTTTCCATCTTTAGTTGATTGGATTGTATCGTCTCCACCTTTTATAACACCTAAACCTGGATGAAATTTTGTTCCTCTTTGTTTAACAATAACATCGCCTTTTTTTACTATTTGTCCATCAAATTTTTTTACTCCAAGTCTTTTTGAAATTGAATCTCTTCCAAGGGATGTACTTGATCCAGCTTTTTTATGTGACATATAATTATTGTTTAAAATTAAAGCAAATACATAGCAAATAGTATACATTAGCTATTTAGATATGTCAATATTTTTTAAATTTAAATTATTGTGTTATTATATTATTATGATTATAACAAGCCAAATATCAAAGATAAGACATAATTATATATGGAATAATAAAATTATTTCATCGACTTTTTTTATTAATTTATTTCTATGTTTAGCCTTTTTTGGGATAATATTTTATATATCAAATGGAAAGCAAGATGTTGTCCCATTAAGCTATAATATTTATTATGGGTCAAGCAATTTTGGTCCTATTCAATATTTTTTTGTATTTCCAGCAATCACTTCTGTTATTTTTTTAATAAACTATATTTTGTGCTATCATTATTATAAACATAGTAGGGTATTATCATATTTTTTAGTCGGGACCACGACTGCTATAAATATTTTAATGATATTAGCATTTATTTTATTAGTTTTATTTATTGAAACATGACATTATTAGATATAGCTAAAGTTTTTTCTTTATCATTTGTTGCTTTTATAATGGGTATGTTGTTATCTCCCTTGTTATTAAAGCTACTTGCAAAATTCAAAATGGGAAAGCAGATTAGAGAAGAAAGTACTGCTCCTGTTTTTGTATCAATGCATAAATCTAAATCAGGGACCTTAACTGGTGCTGGTATACTTATTTGGGGGATAACAATTATATTGATTGTTACTATGTTTATTATTTCAAAAGTCGCGCCAAATTCTGGAATAGCGTTTTTAAATTTTTTATCAAGAAAAGAAACGTGGTTACCACTTGGTGCTCTTATAGGTGCAGCTATTGTTGGTTTGGTAGATGATTATATAAATGTTAGAGGTTTTATCCCTAAAGTTGGGGGCATAACTGTTAAATGGAAGCTTGTAATATATACAGCGATAGCTTTAATAGGTGCTTTATGGTTTTATTTTAAATTGGGGTTTGATATTATACATGTTCCATTTTTAGGAAATTATTATATAGGCTGGCTATATATACCTTTTTTTGTTTTAGTAGTTGTTGCTACTACTTTTTCTGTTAATGAAATAGATGGATTAGATGGACTTGCTGGTGGGGCAACTCTGCCTGCTCTTGCTTCTTATGCAGTTATATCTTTAGTGTTAGGGAGAATAGATCTTGCAACATTTATAATGGTTATTGTTGGAGCTTTACTTGCATTTTTGTGGATAAATATCCCACCAGCTAAGGCATTTATGGGAGATACAGGAGCAATGGCGCTTGGCATAGTATTAGGTGTTGTCGCGATGCTTACAAATTATTCTCTTTTACTTCCAATCTTTGGTTTTACTTTAGTTATGGAATCATTGTCTGTTATAATCCAGAAAATATCTAAGAAATTTTTTCATAAAAAAGTTTGGATTTCCACGCCAATACATCAGCATTTTCAAGCTAAAGGTATGGCTGAGCATACTATTACAATGAAATTTTGGATAGTTAGTTTCATGTCAGCAATGATTGGTCTTGTAATATTTTTCTTAGATAGAAATCTAAAATAATACATAATTATTAATTTTTTATTATGGAAGAATGTGTTTTTTGCAATATAGCAAATAATAAAATACCTTGTATTAAGGTATATGAAGACGATGATTTTTTAGCTTTTTTAGATATACATCCTATAAATAGAGGTCACACTCTTGTTATTCCCAAAAAACATTATAAAGATTTGTTTGAGATAGATGAAGATATTTTAAAAAAATATTTACTTGTTATTAAAAAAGTTGCTTTTGCCACAAAAAAGGCTTTAAATGCTGATGGTATAAATATTGGTATGAATAATGGTGAAACAGCTGGTCAAGTTGTTATGCATGCACATATTCATATAATACCAAGGTTTACTTCTGATGGGCTTGCGAATTGGGATAGAAAAGTTGAAATTAAACAAGAAGAACTTGAAGAAATTGCAGAAAAAATAAGAAAAGAAATATAAAAATATGAATATTTTTAAAGAAGCTAAAGATAAAAAAGCTGATACATTGTTTGTTGTTTTATTTTTTTTGTTAGTTATAATTGGTTTTATAGCTTTATGGTCATCTTCATTTGTGCTTGCTGAAAAAGTTACTGGTGATAAGTATTATTATATAAAACAACATTTAATAAAAGGAACAATTCCGAGTATTATTTTATTTTCTTTTTTTTCTTTTTTAAATTATAAACAAGTTAGAAAGTATTCTAAGCTTATATATTTTATATCAGTTGGCTTATTAATATTAGTTTTAATTATTGGTTTTGCAAGTGGTGGTTCTAGAAGTTGGATAGATTTAAAATTGTTTAGTTTCCAACCATCTGAAATAGCAAAAGTTGCAATTATAGTATTTCTTGCATATTTTTTTGAAAAACAAGGTAAAAATATTCAGAATTTAAAAGGTGGTTTTTTAAATTTTATTATATTATCTGGCATTCCATTAATTTTAATATTATTACAGCCAGATTTAGGGACATTAATAATATTTTCCGTGATATGCTTTGTTATGGCATTTTCAGCTAAAGCCAGAATATCACATCTTGCAATGCTTTTAGCAGTAGTTGTAATTGCTGTTATGGTATTTTTAAAAGTTGACACAGGGACTAGACTGGAGAGAATTGATATATTCTTACATCCTGATAAATATAGTACACAAGGGGAAGGGTATCATATTAACCAAGCATTAATTGCTGTTGGCACTGGTGGCTGGGTTGGAAGAGGTATAGGAAAATCCATCCAAAAGTATTCATATCTTCCTCAGGTTATGACTGATTCAATATTTGCTGTTATTGCAGAAGAGGCAGGATTTATATTTACTAGCTTATTTTTAGTAATATTTTTTTTATTTATAAACAAGATTTTAAGCATTTCAAAAAATGCTCCTGATGATTTTAGTAAATATTTTACTGCTGGATTTGCAAGCTGGATGGCGTTTCAGTGTTTTGTAAATATTGGTGCTATGATTAGGCTATCTCCTTTAACTGGGGTAACTCTGCCACTTATTAGTTATGGAGCAACATCTATGTGGGTTATAGCAATTGGTGCTGGTATTACATCTAATATATCAAGGCATTGTAAAGAAACAAAAGAAGGTAGAATGGTTAATAAAAATAGAAATAATATTTTAATATTAAAAGAATAAAATGGATTTTTTATATCATTTTATACCAAATAAGGTTATGTTTTCTATATTTAATATCAATATTTATTGGTATGGGTTTTTTATATTTTGTGGTGCTATTTTAGGCTTTTTAATATTTTATAAACTTGCAAAAAAAGAAAAAATTCAAGAAAAAGATATATATGATATTTTCTTTTATTGTTTTTTGTTTGGAATAATTGGAGCAAGACTTGGATATTTTTTCTATGATATTCAATATTATATACAAGATCCTTTAGCTATTTTTAGGTTTTGGGAGGGTGGTATGAGCATAATTTTTGGTATTATATCAGGAGTCATAACATTATATATAATTTGCAAAAGAAGAAAAATAGAATTTGCGAAAATATTAAATATTTTGCCTATTCCAATGCTTGTTGCTCAAATATTAGGAAGATTAGGCAATTATTTTAATCAAGAATTATTCGGAATACCAACATCATTTTTTTTAAAAATACCAATACAAGAGAATCTAAGACCAGAGCAGTATAAAAATGAAACATTTTTTACGCCATTATTTCTATATGAGATTATATTTAACATAATATTGCTTATAATTTTATCCCTACTTTTGAGAAAAAAATATAAAAATAATCTAGAAAATGGGATCATAAGTAAAGAATTAAAAGCTAAGGATTTTAGAAAGAGTATGAATTTATTAGCATTTATTGATAAAGGCGGTATAATTTTAATATATATAAATTATTATTTTATATTAAGATTTATATTAGAATTTTTTAGAATAGGTGAACCAAAAGTTTTGTTTTTAACATTAAATCAGTTATTATCTATTATAGTATTAGTTATATTTAATATTTTTTGGTTTAGAAAAAATGAAAAAAGGGCTTAGTTTATTAATAATTATACCTCTTGTTATTGTATTTATATATTTAATAATATTCTTTTTTGTTTTTTTTAAAAATGATAAAAAGTTGGTAATAGAAGAAAATAATGTTGTTGTCCAATCTTATGGTTATGCTAGTAATAACGATAATAGTAGCAAATATAGCAGTATATTTTCTCCCAAGTTTGGGAATAGCGATGCAAAGATAAAAGTTGTGCTATTTTTTGATTTTGATTGTCCTTATTGTGCTCAAGAGTTTGATATATTTTATAACACAATGGAAAAATATTATGCAAAAGGATATTTTGAGTTTAGAAATTTTCCATTAGAAAGCATACATCCTAATTCTAGAAAGCTTGCAAGTGCTGGAATGTGCGCTAATGAACAAGGTAAATTTTTAGAGATGTTTAAAGAAATATATTCTGATTTTGCAGAAAGAGATTCTGGCAATAATGATACAGACGGTCTTATTGCTAGGTATATAAATAATATTGGGTTAGATGAGGCCAAATTTAATAAGTGTATGCAAGATGCTAGGTATGATAAGATAATAAACAAAGATATAATTGATGGCTTAAATTATGGAGTTGAAGGAACACCTACTTTTTTTATAAACGGTTATAAATATGCTGGAGTAATGCAGGAAGAAGATTGGGATAATATATTTAAATCTATAAAATAATATGTTTAATTTTATATTTCAAAAAAAGAAAAGAAAAGTATCATTAGTATTAAGTGGTGGAGGAGCTAAAGGATTTTTTCATTTAGGAGTAATAAATGCTATAAGAAGTTTAGATATAGAAGTTGTTGAAATAAGTGGAACATCTATTGGTGCAATAATGGGCACTATATATGCTAGTAATCCTAGTATTGACTTTAACAAATGTTTAGATGGATTTAATTTTATGAAATTTATGCAGTTGATAATGCATGTAAAGAGAGAAAAAGCTGTTAAAAGTTTAGAAGGTCTACTTAGCCAATATATTTCTGTATCTACATTTAGTGATTTAAAAATACCTATGTCTTTTAATGCAACTAATATTGCAACAGGTGAAGAAGTTATATTTAGAAATGGTGATATTTTCCCTGCTATTATATCATCTATGGCTATACCTTTTGTTTTTCCAGCTATTAAGGTTGATAATAGATATTTATGTGATGGTGGTATAGTAAACAATCTTCCTATATCTCTAATAAAAACTAATAGAAATGATATTATAGCATCTGTACTTGGTGGAGAATTACCTGGTATAAGAAATTTTAATGATAGAATTAGTGTATTAACAAATGCTTACTATATAATGGAAAAAGAAAATGTAAAAAGATCAATTATGGAAGCAAAAAATCAGAAAGGTATAAATTTAGATATTATTAGATTAGGGAGCTTTATGTCAACATTTGATTTTAGGCAGAAGAATATCAAGGAATTAATAAATAGAGGGTATAAGGCAGCAATGAGAATATTGAAATAGTGTTGCTTTTATTAAAAAATATGTTATAATATACATTGCTATTTTATATAAATGATCGCGGGTTTTGTTAAAAAACCTGAGGAAAGTCCGAACATCCTTTTTAGATGAAAATCTAAAATGAAAGGGTAGTTGGTAACACCAACGCACTATATTTGCAAAAATATAGCGACAACAAGCACAACAGAAAATACATCTCTGCTTTTGCAGTGCGAGTGAAATTGCTAACCAATTAGTTAGCACGTTCCTATGGTGACATAGGGGAAGAGGCAAGCTTTACCTGATGAAAGAGCAACCTGCATTTATTGTAGGGCTATATAGAAATATATAGCGGTGGCTCGATAGAGATTATTAGTAATAATAATCCTAGATAAATGATCATATAATACAAAATTCGGCTTATTGATAAAATAGCTTATATTATATAAAAATATGACAAGACAAAAACTTGATTTATTGTTTACTGGTTTACATGTTCCATTAGATTTTATATTAATTATTCTTGCTGGTATAACTGGTTATAAGGTTCGTTTTTTTGAAGCAGTAACAGATATTAGGCCAGCTATTTATAGTATAAGTTTTGCTGATTTTGTTAAGAC
>JAGPKW010000149.1 GCA_018053685.1 Patescibacteria group bacterium | reverse complement strand
CAGAGGGTGGCAGATTATATATCTGACTATGGATAAACATATACAAAATCTGTTTAGAGATAGAGCCAGTAATGGGCAGGATTTTAATGAAATCGAATTAGGTAGATTATCATAAAGAGGTATTTTTCTCTAGAAAAATAATTTGTATATTATAAATTAATATTAAATTTGCAAAAATTAAAAAATTTTAAAAATTAATATAATGCATTGAGGTATATATTATAGCATTAATAAAAATATAAAAAATTATATAAAATTAAATTCATACATTTTAAAAATTGAAAAGAAAATTTCTAAATAAAAATAACCCTACAGTTTGATATAAAGGAGAAATTATGACAAATCAAATAAAAAATATAAAAGAGAATCACAATCCCGAAAATACTAAAAAATTAGATTTTTTTTCAGACCATAACAAAAATGAATTAAAAGAAAATGAGCAACTGAGTCTTCTTGACAATGTTCAATTTATCTACGAATTATCTTTAGCTCAGTTAGAGTTACAATCACTTGAAGTTTATTTTGAAATGACCAATAGTTTAAGGAATTTTAAGTTAATAGAAACTCAAAATGATGATGATCTACTAAAAAAATTGGCGTACTTCAAATCTGTAAAAGGCAACCTCACTTATTATTACCAGATTATTCAAAAGAATAGGACGCGTTCTGTTAATCAATATCTCACTCATTGGATTTATCCTTACAAAGGAAAATTTCACCCACAAATGATTAGAGCACTTTTAAATATTATTGGACTTGAGCAGGGAGATACTGTTTTAGATCCATATATTGGAAGCGGCACTACGGCTTTGGAAGCTCAACTCTTGGGTATAAATTGTATAGGCATAGATGTTTCTCCTTTATGTGTTATTCAAAGCAAAGTAAAAACAGAATCGATAGATGTTTTCTCAGAAATATTAGAATGGAAGGATGAGATAATAAAAAATATAGAATCCTCATTGTTTAATATGAATGGTAATACTATTGATAATACTATTAATTTAATTCCAAATGAAAGGGTTAGAAATTTTTATAAAATGGCAAAACTTGTATCTATAAGTGATAATGTGAGAAGAGGTAAGGATTTTAAAACTGCATTCATAAAAAATATAGAAATGATGATTGCTTCTGTTTCTGATTATATCGAAATAAAAAATGATCTCAATTTAAAATTAGGTAATGTTGATATAAAAACTGGAGATTCTAGAGCACTACCTTTAGAAAATAATAGTGTCGATGGTATTATTACTTCTCCACCTTATTCTATTGCTTTGGATTATGTTTCAAATGATGCACACGCTTTGGAAGAGTTGGGATATAATCTTCCAGAAATTAGAGAGAAATTTATAGGTGTGAGAGGGAAAGAACGTACACGAATAGACCTATATAATGATGATATGAAAAACAGTTTAGAAGAAATGTATAGAGTTCTAAAACCCAACAAATATGCAGCTATAGTTATTGGAAACGCTACTTATATGGCACAAGAAGTAAAAACTGTTGAATTTACAATAAATTATGCAGAAAAAATTGGATTCAAATTGGTTAAAAATATAGATAAAATTATTTTTGGACTGTATAATGTAATGCAAAAGGAAAATATTTTGATTTTTCAAAAGTAGTAATAATATGACCAAAAAAGAACAAGAGAAATATATAAAAGAATTAGAGGAAACTATTTCTCAATTTATTAAACCACTTAAAAATATTCCCTTCAAAATTGTTTTAAAAGCGATATCTAAGTGCGAACTTATACCATTTGACAAAAATAATCCAAAAGATAAGCAATTATTAGATGATTTAATTAAAGCTGCTACCATTGCTACAAAAAATGCTCATACAAAGGGTGTATTTACAAGAAGAGAAAATGAAGTTGGGAATCATATAGAGTCTTTTGTGATTGATGCCCTAAATCAAATTGGTCTTGTAGCAAGCAGACCTAAAACAAAAGAAGGAAAGAAAAAAGCTGCAGGATATCCAGATATTTTCCTTGAAGATAGAAATGGAAGGCCAAATTACATAGAGTGCAAAACTTATAATGAAAGAAATTATCAAACAACTCAAAGATCTTTTTATTTCTCACCCGCGGAAAGGACATCTGATTTTAAAGTTATTCATGATGCACGACATCTAGTCATAAGTTTTAAAATTGAAAAAAACGAACGTGATGGTCAAATGGTATTCTTCCCTGTTTATTGGAAAATTTTTAGTCTTGATAGTTTGATTGGTCAGATAAAGCATGAGTTTAATTCTACTAATAAACAACTTTATAGAGATGAAGCATTACTTGCAGAAGGTAGTATTTAATGTAAAATTCTCGACGACAAAGCATTTTTTATCCTAGATGATGCCTTTCAGCATAGTGATTATGATAGACGCCCTAAGCTAATAGATCAAGTTTTTTCATTAGCAGACAGAGGGTGGCAGATTATTTATCTGACTATGGATAAACATATACAAAATCTGTTTATAGATAGAGCCAGTAATAGGCAAGATTTTAATGAAATCGAATTAGGTAGATTATCATAAAGAGAATTTTTTGCAATTGCAAATTATTAATATTTGGGGTTCTATAATGAATAGTGTGGGTTATGAAATTTTTGTTTTATAATGCACCATCATGGTTGGTGATCTTTATAGTTACTGATTGTTAAGTATTTT
>JAGPKW010000148.1 GCA_018053685.1 Patescibacteria group bacterium | reverse complement strand
TATTGATCTTATTAAAACTACATAATTTTTTTCCAAATATTAAATCTTTAAGACGTTACTTTTCATATGATTTTGATTACTCAAAGCAATCACAAGTTGAGCAGATAATGGGTGCTTTTGTATTTGCAAGATATGAAGCTATGGAAAAATTAAATTTTTGGGATGAAAAATATTTTTTATGGTGGGAAGATGTTGATCTATTTAAAAGAGCAAAAGATTTAAAATTAAATGTTGTATATACACCTATAACAAGTGTCATGCATTATGAAGGTAAAAGTTTTTTTCAATTAAATAGCATATCTAGACAGAGAAGATTTAATAATGGTATGCTTATATATTCAAAGAAGTATTTTACATATACACAGTATATAATTTTAAAAATGTTCAGTTATTTAAGTTTGTTATTAGCCTATATAACACAAATATTAAATATAGAGCCAAGGGGACAAGGTAAAATATGATAATAGCAATTTTTTTAATAATAAGTTTAATATTTTTTTATTTTTATTTTTTCTCAAAAAAGAAAAAATTTTCTTTTGATAATTTATTGTTTGGGTTATGGTTTTTATCTATTGGCATAGGGCAATTAAGATTAAGCAGTTTAGAACAGCCATATAGCATAAATTTTTGGATAATATTATCTATATTTTTCTGCATATTCTATGTTACATATAATTTTTGCAGAAAAAGATTTTTGTTAAATGCTGATGAAAATAAATTAAAAGAAACTGGGATAAACCTAGATGAAAAATTGCTAGTTTTAATAGTCGCTTTAATGACTATAATTAGTGTTGGAGTAAATATTTATATCTACATTAGATTTGGCACAATGCCTATTTTATCTAGTGCACCAGATAAAATGAGGTTTGTTATAAACAAAGAATTGTTTGGGCCGATAGAATACTTATCATTTTTACCAAGAATATTTATACCTTTAGCTTTTATATATCTTGTAACTCATAAAGAAATAAAAAAGAGCAATAAAAATATATTAATAACATCAATTGTCATAGGGTTTATAATTTTATGTTTATATGCTTCAAGGGTGATTATAATATTCCCAATATTGATGTGCTATTTTTCTTATTTAATAATAAAAATTAAAGAAATAAATTTAAAGCAAATTATAATATCGTCTGTTATAGTTGTATCATCTGTTATATTTTTATCAGTATCAATACCAATATTCAGACAATATATAACATATAAAGATTATTATGGGAACATATATAATGAAGAAACTGGAACATTAGATATAAACGCTTCTGTTGCATATTTATTAAATATATCTAAGATAAAATTACCAAAGCAACTTAGCGTTGTAGCTCCATTATATATAATACCTAGCTTTAATTTACAAACACTATATCATGCAACAACATATTTTAATTCTTCAAACTTTTATCATGGCAGATATTTACTATCAATTTCTGACCCATTTTTAAAGCTATTTGGCATACATTTATTTGATGATATAAAGATACAATGGAAAGATATATTTTTACCTTGGTGGAATACTGGCACATTTTTATTTGATTTTTGGGCTGATTTTGGATATTTAGGAATAGTTTTCGCTGGAGTGTTTTTCGGAATAATATTTTCTATACTATATATTCTAGGAACATCAAAAAAGAATTTACTCTCCACAATGCTTTTTGCATACTTTAGTTTCTTTGTAATAATGAGCATATATACAAACTATATAAGAAGAGCAGAATTTTATTTAGACATCTTTGTTATTGCAATTTTGCAAACTATATTTTACTATTACAGTAAGAATAAAGACAAAATTGAACAAAAAATTTATGCACTTAGAAAAAATAAAACAAAATAAAATATTATACTTAATAATAAAGAGTTTAAGTGTATGTTTTGTTCTGTTAAATATTTTTATTTTAAAAAATTTCTATATAGGCCTTATATCTATTCTGCTATTTGTTTTATTATCTGGAAAGGATTTTGAAATAATATATAAATATAAATTTAAAAATATTGAATATCCATATATATTTGGTATATTTACATCTATTTTTATACCTCTATTTTTATCTTCTATCTTTATATTGTTTTATAAAATAAATGCAGCAATTATATCTATAAATCTAATAATTACTTTTATATTATCAATAATTATAGGGGCTAAAAATCTTAAAGTAGAATATGTAAAAAAAGATGAAAATGACAATGATATAAAAGATTTCAAATTAAAGTTTTCTTATCTTTTACCAATTGGAATATTACTATTTTCTTTTTTTATATTACACACTCTCATTTCATTTCAGTTCAAAGATTATATAGTAAATTATATATGGAAGAACTTTAATTTTATATTTTTTATATTTGTTTTCTCTTTAATAGTATTTTTAATATATTTAATATTTTCTGATAGGAATAAAAAATATATACTGCTAGTTATAATACTTGCATCATTTGTATTGCACTCTAACATACCAATATTATATCAGAAAGGAAATGGAGGGGCAGGTGATAGATATAGATTTCTTGCTAATGAAGAAATATTAAAAGATGGAGATGCTGTAAAACCTATTTTAATTGGAGATAAAGATAGTATAGATTACAAAAATATAGGAAATATAAAAATACCAGAAGTTCTTGTTTCTGGTAATAAACAAAGTTATGGAAATAAGTGGGGAATAGATATTATTTTATCTTATATTC
>JAGPKW010000016.1 GCA_018053685.1 Patescibacteria group bacterium | reverse complement strand
TTTCGTTGTATTTGATTCCAGGAATATTACCAGAATATTTTTTGATCAAATCTCAAGCAACTGCTTTTGCTTGCTTGTACGTAGGACAAATATAGGCAAACTTAGAATTAGGGGTAATAAGAGCATCCTTTTGCAACTGATTTACAATCGCTGTAGTCTTACCGCTTCTCCTGTGGCAAACTAAAATAGCTCTATTGTATTTCTCTAGAGCTTTATGGAATTCTTTTTGTCATGGAAATGGAGTATAGTTAATTTGTATTTTCATATCCTAATCAATTATTATTTTTATTTAATTAAACATGATATCCTAATCAATTATTGTTTTAACATATTATTCTGACATAGTATCTGACATGGTATTTTCAGATTCTAGTAAATTATCATTTTGTTCAGGTAAAGATAGTGTATCACTATCATTTTGCTGAACCAATTCTATTATGTTAGCAGTAGTTTCTGATGGTTTTCACTCTATGGTGAGTTTATTGTCTACTACAGTCTCATCTTTTAGTCCAGCTATTTTAGTTAACCATAAATTAACACGATTAGCATCAGCATTCCTGATTGTTTTCTTGTAGAACGCATAGATGACCTCTGATGTTTTGCGGTCAAAGAACCTTATCCTCTCAGCTCTAATCCTATTTAACACAACCTCATCTTTCCCCCAGTATTCTAACACTTTTCTAGATATGCCATTATCTTTCGCATAATCAATCATGGTGTGATAACCATAGACCTTATCCCTTACTTCATTCGGCAAAGCAGCAAATTTAATATAAGCATCTACTGCTTTCCCATTCCTAGCAGCATACATGCTCTGAATAGGTGAATCAGGTCTTTTAGCAATCTTTAGTGCCTTAAATTTACTTTTATTCACACGATATGGACAAGTAGTTCTCCTAAATTTAGCATATGGATCCTTTTCCGTTCACATTAAGTGTTCAGGAACATCTTCAAATAAAATAGGTGTATTTAGATATTCCTTTAGCATTAAAGCCATCTTATAATCTTCTGGTGTAGGAACTTGTTTTTTTTGTTTTAATGTTAACTCCCCAGATTCTGCTAACCTTTTCAGTTCTTCTAATTTCATCCCCGCTTTATTTAATTATTTTATTATAATTCTATTATTAGACCTTTAATTATTTTATATGAGATAGATAGATTTATGTTTACAATAAGATACGTTTCTTATAAAATACGCTTACTATAAACTATTTTTTATAAAGTATGTTTACTATAAGATATTTCTTATAAAATATATTTATGATAAGATATGTTTGCTATAAAGTATGCTTATGATAAGCATCCCCCCTCTCAAAGTATCTGTCATTTGCTAAGGTATAGAGAGGGTAGGTAGAGAGATAGAATCTCTTCTACTCTCGTATTTCCATATCCATATACTATTCTATTCTCTCTCTCCATTTTTGTCATAAAAAAACACATATTTTTTAAGAAATAATTAAAAATTTATTAAATGAAAATATAGCAAACAAAAATCTATTTGTCAAGGATTATTTAGCGGGGGATTATACCATTGATGCTACAATCTCTCATTTTCTTTGAGTTCACAAGGTCAGTGAACTCATTTAATAAATTTTTAAATTAAAAAATATGTGTTCCAATATAAAATGAGAGTCTAAAGATGTTCTTGTGACATCTATTAGACGATATGCTTTTGCTGATAAAGCAAAAACTATTCGTCATATTGATAAAAATGGGAGACATTTTGTTCGTGTAATCATCACAGATGATGCGAACAACAAGTATTCCTACATTAGCTATGGATATGGAAATCCAGAAGCTTCATTGAAGCCTGGAAATACCTACCATATGCTGGTAAATAAGAACGGCGAATATCTTAACTATAAGCTCGATTTGAGCAAATATATCGCCTAATTTATTAGCCCACTATCGTTTGGTAGTGGGCTAATTTTTTGTACTACTAGCCTTTATTAGAAGCAGAAAAGCAAATGACAGATATAATTGTGGTCCAGTTTATTGATAGCAAAAGGATGCGATTATCTTATTCGTGTCTCTCTGCTTCTTTTCCTTTAATCTTTCATTATATTTGAATTTCACACTGTGATTATATCATCTCTTGACTTTTTTATAAAAATTGTTTAATATTATATTATCACAGTGTGATAAAGAAAAGGTCGAATAAAATAATAAAAATATAAACTAATAATATGAGAAAAGAAATTATAATATTGGTATTGTTAGGAATAATAATGGCTTTTGCTATTATTACTGGAATAAATAGACAAGAGCAAACAACTTGCAACCAATACCAAAAGTGAGCAAAAGAATATCCTTTGTTCTATATGACTCAGTTAGATAAAGAAATGTGTGATAACTGGGGAATACAGGTCGACGCTCCAGTGTTAAAGTAAAGGTCGAAAACTCTTAATAAACAAATTAAACTAAAAATATGGAAAACAAAAATAAAAATCAAAAAGAAGAAGAAATAAAAGAAGTAAAAATAGAGAATGATGAGGAAAAAGATTCAACTTTCTTTATAAAGATTGATAAAAATAATAAAGAAATAACTAATCAACTTGCCAAAGAAATGGCTGACATTATTGATTTATATGCTGAAGGTCTATCGATTGAAGAAAGAAATGGTGAGTAAATCTTAATAAATTAAACTTAAAATATGGAAAGAAACATTACTGCTGAAGAGTTCAAGAAAGCATTGGATGAAGATAGAATCTATGTTGTTGGTTCTTATTATGATCCAACAAAAGGTTGAACAAGATTCAGAATATATATGCTTAAAAATGATCTTATGTTCCCAGTAGTGGTTCCAGAAGCTAGTTTATATTATAAGAAAAATACTGGTGAATATCGTTGTACAACCATTGGATCTTCTCGTCCTCTGGAAATAATTATGTCTATTGCTTATGCTTTAGGCATACCAATAGATAAAATAAATCAAAGTTGAACAAATTTGAACTAATTTAATAAATTAAATTTATACCATGGAAGAATCAAAATTAAAAGTTAAATGCCAAATCTGCGATAGAGAATGGATGTGGGGTATCAAAAATGATAAGAATGCGAATTCTTTCATTTGCCCAGAATGTCTTTTACACATTAATGAAACAGAACCAGTATTCATTTTGAAGGTAATTATGCCTAATAAAAATAGTATAGATTATGTAACCCAGTATATAGATGGGTTAGCAGAATTTATACAAACTGATGTTATAGATTGAATAACACAAGAAAAAAATCAATAGCCATAGGCGGAGGCATCAGCTATTTAGTTAAGCCTATGGCGATTAACATAAGCTGGTGCCTCCAAATTTAATAAACTAAACTTATATCATGAAAACAAAACAACAAGAATGATATGAATGAGGAAAAGAATCATTTAAGAGAGTTAGAAATATGATTCTAAACAATCCTAAAATTTATGATACTAATGAAAAAATCAAAGAAGAATATGATAACTATGGTCATGATTATATGCTTAAAGACGAAAGAGATAATATGTTAATTGAGAAATATGGTTATACTCCTGAACTGATAAAAGAATGTAAAGAAAGCTTTAAGAAAGGATTTGATGCTTCTAGAGCCTGATACGAAAAAGCTGATAAGAAATACAGAGATATTCTTGCTAAATATCAGCCTATTTTCGATAAAGCAAATGAGATAGCTCAAAATGTAGATGTAAGTGATATTTACGATGGATTTCCTTGTGGGTCGGCTCACTTATATTTACAAGAATATCCTGAGACAGAAGATTTAGCAAAGGCTTTAGCTCATTTTTCTACATATACAACCAGAGAATTCAAATATAGGCTGCCAATTAAAATTCCAACACATGGTCAATGTGTAGAATACGACGAGAGAATATGTAGAGTAGTAAATGAGTTTTTAAGAGAGAATGGCATCTTCGCCAATATATATTCTTGGCTTGATTAACTCTTAATAAAAAATTAAACAAATATATCATGAAAACAAAAACATTTGATTGGGTTGAATATAATGTTTATACAAATAAAAAAATAAATGGAGATTTTATTCATCCAAACGAAGCTGTTTATTTTCCAAATTATATAGAAATAACAGGAAACTTAGAAGCAAAGTGATTAAAATGTGAAGAATCTATTTATGTGAATGGTAACTATATAGTAAAAGAATGCGATGAAATTGGTAAAAATCAAAGAGTTGATGGATATCAGATAATTGGTGCGGGACAAGAAGTAAAGGGACATCAAGAAATTGGTAAATATCAAGAAATAGGAAAATATCAAGAAATCGGTGATTATCAAATAATTGATGGATATCAAACAGTTAATTGGTATCAGAAAATTGGCGATTATCAAATAGTAGAAGGATTTCAAGATATTGGAGGATGCCAAATAGTTAACGATAGCCAAATAATCAAAGGATACCAAAATATCGGTGGATATCAAGAAATAGGAAAATATCAAGAAATAAACGGGAATCAGAGAATCAATGGATACCAAGAAATAGGAAGGTACCAAGAAATAAATGGAAACTTAACAGCTCAAGCATCAAGAGTATCTTTACATTCTAATGTCAAAGGTGAATATAATGTTAATGGCAAAGTATTTATTGGTGTATATATACGTGAATATATACCTAAAAAGGAAGAAACATTAACCTGTGGCAAATTCACTAATGGCAGGTTAATGTATGGAAAGTTAATAGAAACAGGATTGCCAGAAGAAAGTAAAGGTCGAATATAATAATTTTAATAAACAAATTAAACTATAAATATGGGAAGATTTTATAGTGGAGACATAGAAGGCAAATTTGGTTTTGCTGTCCAAAGTTCTACAGATGGAGAGAGGTTTGGAGCAAAGCCAGTAGAACCTAATATCATCACTTATTATGCAGAAGATATAAAAGAATGTGAAGAAGGAATAAAAAAATGCCTTAAATGTTTGTCAATACCAAATAAATATTTTAATAAAGTTGTCAATCATTTCAAAGATATAAACAATAAATATGAACTTTTTTGAGATGAGATAGATTGACTTAAAGAACTAATGACTGAAAAGGTACCAGAAAAAATAGAAGAATATAACTTACATAGCCTTGAATTGGGTCTCAAAATCTATCATTGCATCAAAAAGCAAGGAGATTGCCAATACGATGCAGAACTTTAGTAATTTAATAAACTAAACTTATAACATGAAAAAAATCATATTTAGAGCAATAAATGGAGGTGGTAGTTATACAATCAGTGTAGAAGGTGATAAAGAAAGCTGGGGGTTATTAAATCAAAAAGTAGTATTTGATTACGAAGCAGATGCTATTGCAAGAGACGCAAAGAAAGAAGGATATAAAATTGAATGACAAGATCCCCAACGAGAATATGTAGAAAAAGTCTTTAGTGAATATAGCCAAAATAATTAACACTTTAATCAATTAAATGTTAAATATGACTAGAACAAAATTAAAAAATCTTTTAGAACGCTATGTTCCTAATATAAACTCAGAAGAGACATGGAAAGAGTACCTTCGTTTAGATGAATCAGTTGATTTTGGTGATATAATACACGACTTGAATATGTTCTTAGATGAATTTGGGATAAATCTATGTTTTTCTGAAATCAGTGAATATTGTGAATCATACTATGAGGCACTAACTTACATAAATTTGTTCCAAGAAGATAATGGAATCACTGAATCAGGTTATTTTATTTTTGATTCAGATGTTAATATATCAACTGATTCCTATGATGATTTTATAGATGATTTGCTTGAATATATCAATAGAGCAGAATATATTCAAAGCAAACTAAAGAATAAAAGATAACAATCACAGTGTGATTTTAATGAATGGTTGACAATCACAGTGTGATTATGTCTTATATTTTACATATTGACTTTTTTAATAAAATAATATAAACTTATAACATGAATAAAAAAGACTTAAATAAAATAGCAAAAGGATACAAATGAAAGTTATCACAATATGTTCTTGATGATATAAAGAATATGCAAAAAATGATAGAAGAATATAAGCGTGATAATATTGATAGAACCATACAGATATTGAAAGAAATAGGAATTGATACAAACACAATATCTGAACATGACTTTTTAGTGTGATTTCATGTACAAGAAATGCTGTCTCTAAAACAAGTATTAACTATTGTGATATCTAATTGGCAAGAATACATAAATTGCATAAATGATTGAATACACGAAAAAACATCGTCAAGGGACTCCGACACAGAGGGACATAGAACTATATAGCAGAGTACGTAGATATTTAGAGCAGCATGGTACAAAAGTTATATGTCCTAATTGTGGTGAAATCATAATCATACCTAAACCTATTGATAAACTGTCAACAGAGGAATATAAGAAACTGTTTCATGTTAAAACTTACAGTTCTTTTAATAACAGAGTTAATAGATGGGTTGAGTATGGATGAGTCCAACGAACATATCGTAATAAACATAATATAAAGGTCAAAAAATACTATCCTGAAATATATAAAAAAAGGATAGAAAAATTTAATAAAACACATTAAACTTATGATTATGTATAATAATCAACCAAGTAAAATAGACATTATGTCTAGAACTATCAATACCCTGATTATGACTTTCTTTAACCAGCAATCTAAATTGAGTGAAATAGATGTCGAACAATTGTGTAAGATTGCTAAAGAGATAGCCGAGAAAATCTTTTACTCTCCTAAACCAGAGGTTACTCAAGTAGAGAAAGAGACACCATTAGATGAAGACTTTTTAGACTTATAACATGACTATTAACAATATTATTTTTAATTATTTCAATAAGAAAAGCGATCAGCACAAAAGAAAGATAGGTAAGTTCTGAGCAACTGATGTGTATAAAATTAAATCAGGACAGTTAACTGTTGAGAACTTCTTTGATCAACCAGAAGTTAGTTGATCAGATATAGGAAACATATTTACTGGATTAGCCTATGAGCGTGAACTTATGTATATTCTTAATCAAACTGATACTCCACATAAAAGCCATAGAAAGAAAAGTATAGTCATTAGTCGTGGTATTGTAATAGTGTCTAATTTAGATATTATGTTTCCTGGTGCTATTGCTGAAATAAAAGCTCCTACTAAATTAAAAACAGAAATTCCTGAATGGTATAAGGATCAAGCAGAAATATACCATAGAGCTTGGAAAAAGGATGTATACTTTTATTTCTTTGTTCCTCGTAGTTTAACTGGGGTTTATAATAAGCTTATCATTGAAAAGAAATATAAACCTTCAGATGTAAGATGAAATAACATAAAAAAGTTGTTAATAGACTTTAATAAACAATTAAAATTATATTATGATCAAAAAGATTAAAGAAGACTTATACGAAATAAAAGATGTTCGTGTAAGTCAAGCAGACATCATTAAAAAAGGCACTAACTCTAAAACAGGTGCAGAATATACCTTAATTGGTTTAACCTTAGACATAGATGGTAAACCAATGATGGTTAAAACGTTCGATAAAGATATGCTCCAAACACAAGGAACAGAAATCAGTGGATTGTTAAAGGTCAATACATTCAGAGGTGCAAAAGAATATACGTATTATAAGCCTAATAGCAGATATAATAGCAGAGATAGTTTCAATCAAACTGTCTTAGATAAATTAAATGAAATACTGGCTTTACTTAAAGAATTAAAACAATAACATGGCAATAATTCATTTGAAAGGAAGTTCTCTCACTATTCCTTGTGATAAGAGCGATGCTGAGTATGTTTCTTCACTTCTTATGGATAGAAGCAATCATTGAAGGGATATAATTAAAATAGATAATTATACCTTTCAACTTTCTGATGTTAAATTGGTGGAAGAAGATACTCCACTTATTGTAGATAACGCCTACGAAAAAAAGCTAATAGAATACAATAAAGGTCGAGAGGCGTTTATCAAAAGCGATATAGAAACCAAGATAAAGAATGCCTGATCTATGTTCGGAATGTTTTGACTCATAATGAAGGGTTCATCTGTGGAACAAGAACCTGAATTAGAGCGAATAAAACAATGATATCATAGATTAGCTGAAAAATGATATACTGATAACCCAAATAGAGTAATCATCTCTCTTAAATTTCTAACCAAACAATATACAAAACATTTTAGAATTAAGAGATTAGATGATGAAAAGAAAAAAAGTGTTAATCTGAAAAATGCAATTAGAAATGCAGCGATTAGAATATATAACACAGCTGAAATAAATGATATAAATATGCAATATGAAAAGCAATAAAGTCAAAATAAACCCTTATAAAATAATAAAAAGTGTGAAATTGACTTATGATGAAGAATTTGATATATTTATTATAAAGATAAGGATAGAAAACACTGATATTTACTATCCTATACCTATTAACAAAATAAATACTAAAAATGAACGAAATATGCAAGACAGATAACTGAAAGTATGCGATAGAAGATATTAAAGCAATTATTGTAGAACAGGGATTTATTTCAAGGCTGGCTTTTATTAAAATGAAATGATTAGTTGGTGAAAGAATATGTTCTGATCCGCTTCTGTTAAATCATAAGAAAGAATTAGCTGAGGAATTAAATGTCTCTACTATTGAAATAACAAGATGCATTAACTGATATCTCTGAACTAAAAATAAATATAATATTAACTCGTTTGAAGAATTAGAAGATAAGATAGATAAGAATCTTAGCTGACATAAGATTGTGAATAATTTGCTTCCCGCACCTAAAGATGAACAAGATTTATCAGAAGAAAAAAGGCTTGCTCTGATGACTGAAACATCTCGTATAAGAAAGATATATAAGACATTAGTCAGAATACAACAAGAAAATCAATTCAAAAGTGTAGAAGAATTTCTAGATTATCTTGTTGTTACATATCGCATAGATGTTAATAAAAACTATTAAATTAAAAGTATGTGAATATTTAACAAAAAACAACCTGAATTAAAATCAGGAGTGTTAGAGGATATAAGGAATGATGAAGAAAAGAAACTTGATTATAAATTAGAAGAAGCATTACAAGCTCAACCTATTACATGATCTAGTTATTCTGATTGATTACAAACTGATGCTGCTAATTGACATAGAGCATTATTAGTTCATGATCAGGATGGAAGTTCGAGTTGTGTCGGGAATGCTATTGCTTCTATCGCTACTATTCTCAATGCATTAGAAGAAAAAGCATTTATTCATTTCTCTCCTAGATGAATTTATGCTCAGAGAATGAATAGACCTAGTCCTGGTATGTATTTTAATGATGCTTCTCAAATCTTTGTAGATAATGGAATTCTTCCTGAATCCTTATGTCATAGTGACGGTTTACCTGAAGATAAAATGAATGAATTAAATGAAAACAAGATAGAATCGTTTACTACCATTGCTAAAATATATTCCCCACAATCATATTTCTGAATTAACGGTGATATAGATAGCATAGCACAAGCATTATCTATTCAGAGACCTGTGTTAATTGGAGTAAGATTTGGAGATAATGAATGGGGAAGAGATGTTCCAATTGTGACCCAAACAGAATTAAAATACTGTCACGCTGTGACTATTCTTCCTAATTCGTATTTTATGTATAACAATAAGAAAGCAGTAATGATTATAGATAGTTGAGGTACTAGCAATCCATTAAGAGGATTTAGAATACTAACAGAAGATTGGTTCAACAATACTAGACTTGTAAGTGCTATTTGCTTTACTGATTTACCTAATCCTACATTAAGTCCTGCTGAACATTGAGAACCATTCTTACAAGATCTTGGTTGAGGAAGTAAAGGAGAAGAGGTTAAGAGATTACAGTTGCTTCTTCAAACCAAATATGGTATCTTTAAGGGTGATATTACTGGAAATTATTATGGTTATACTACTGCTTGTGTCAAAGAATTACAAAAATTATTAAAAGTAGAGCCAGTATCTGGTTATTTTGGTCCAATAACACGTAAGGCTCTTAATGCAACATTATAATATCATGACAAAAGAAAAGGTTTTAGAAAAGTTTCAACAAATTCAAGATGCTTATCCTTATTCCAGTTCTTTTGTTTGCTTTGAGAAACTAATCAGAGCTAATATATTTACTGAAAATGAAGTAAAATATTGGTTTAATAAATTAGTAGAGAAAGATGATTATAGTGCTAGACAAAAAGATAGTTTACTTAAAGCATTAAATCAAATTAAAAAAAATAAAATAGAGAGTGGAGGTTAATTGATGCATGATTACCTCTCCTCTCCTTTTAATCAACAATTAAACTAAAACTATGAGAAAACAACATAGATGCTTAGTGTGTGGTAAATTTCTACCTAATAGAACATTAACTGATAAAAAAAGGAAGTATTGCTCACAAAAGTGTGCAGGTATAGCTTCAAGGTATGATTATAAGAAAGCCCATAGAAAACATCATCATGCAAAATAAATTAAAATAATAATATGAGAACAACTAAACAAAAAGGAGATTATTACCGTAGGAAAACAGTTAATTGATTAAAGGATTTAGGATTCCAGGTAGAAACATTAGAGAAACTACAAAGAGTATACACTGGTGGTAAGATATTATTTTTGAAAAAAGACATTTGGGGATCAGACCTTATCGCAATGAATCAAGATAAGCTTGTGTTTGTTCAGGTTAAGTTAAATAAAAAGAACATTTCTTCTGCTAAAACAGAATTCAACAAATATATCTGACCTAAATGTAATAAAATAGAAAAATGAATTGTAGTATGGATCCCTAAACAAAAACAACCAGAAGTAATTAAATTATAATACATGAAAAAAAAATATATTACAACCAATATAAAAAAACCAAAATATAAATATGGGAGAAAAATAAAAGATGGGACATTGTATGATATTTTGAAAAAAATGAAAAGATATGGAAAAAGGAAAAAGAAAAACAAAACAATAATATAATTTCTTTTCTGTGTCAAGATTGACATTTTATTTTTATTATAGTAATATATTTATTGTAATTGAATTTATTTCATTACATCTACAAATAATAAATGTTGAACCCTGCTTTCGGTCAATCAGGGAACGAATTATTTCATTTGAAACAACTTTGGCCGCTAAAACGATTAAGTTACATTCAGGACATCTTGCGAAACAACGGAAAAACAGTTGACTACTCTGTCCGTTGCCTGTCAAGATGTTCGGAATGTAAGCATAGAAACATTTATTCACTACTTATACAAAATAACTTCCCTGTCATATATTTTTACCATCTCTTTTTTTTAGGAGTTCTCTGGGGGGTATGACAAGGTAAAAGTAGTACTATATCCTAATTAACTTTAAGATATAGGTTATCATAATAATATCCCCCAGAGATCTATATCTCTTATTATTTTTATATTAGTATCATAGAGTAAAATATCTCTACCAATAAGGTAGGGGTATTTTATTTTAATTGTGGATAACTCCTCTTGACTTAATTAAAAATTTTATGATATACTGTAGATGGTTAGTAATAACCAAGATTTCTACAGCTTGGAGGTTCAGATAATATCTGAGTCTCCTTTGCTCTTATTTTAGCATAAATTTAACTAAAAAGCTAAATGTAGGTAAAACTATATGTACCCCCCTTTCTAAAATCGATTCTAAGGCCTCTAGAAGGCTCTAGGAGGCACGATAATTTGATTTGAGTATCATGATACCACCCCCCCTGTTTTGGGCACCTCCTAGGTCAAATTTCACTCATTTTTGAATATTAGGTTATTATGTTAAAAATAGGGTTAAATTGTATTGATTATATCTATCATTTTAGCTTCTTATTCAATGAAAAAGATAAATATAAGGATTATTGTGAATAAACATAGATATATCATAAGTGTAACAAATCACAGTGTGATTCGTCTACATAAATAGAGAGACACCTACAATATCCAATAAGGCAGTAGGTTGTGAAAAGTCTAAGAAAACTCCCCGTTCATTTAGTGAGCGAGGAGTTTTTTGT
>JAGPKW010000147.1 GCA_018053685.1 Patescibacteria group bacterium | reverse complement strand
TAAATCATCTTTTTCAGCACGCAAATACAGGCTCGACAGAGGAATATGCTTTGATAGAGGAAACCATGAGTGATGATGTTTTAGAAAAAATTATAAACTGGATACAAAAAAATATATATTAGGAGACTGATGACGAAGAGACTGGGGTGACTGGAAGATATGGAGACTGGATGACGAGGAGACTGGAAGATGGGGAGATGAGGAGACGGGGAGACTGAGAGACTGGGAGATGGGGTGACTGGAAGACTAGGAGACTGAGAGACGGGGAGACGGGGTGACTGGTGTGACTGGATGACTGTGAGACGGGAAGACGAGGAGATAAGTGATAAGTGATAGGTGATAAGTGATAGGTGATGAGGAGCTTAAGGGGTTAAGCAAAAAGTTTTAATAAAATTTTTTAATTGAATTAGGCGTTTAAGTAATAATTGGCTTTTTTTGTGAACTCTGTGACTTCTTTGTGTTCTCAGTGGTTAATATTCTATATATAATTTCTTTTTATATTTTTTAACACAAAGGCCACAAAGTTTTACATACAAAGAGCACAAAGGGAGCTATTTTGGGGTTATTATCTAAACGCCTAATCCCCAAAAATTATTTTTCAGCTATACCATAAATTATATATTTCCAAGTATCAGGGCAAATTTTATTAAATAAAGCGTCATCTATATTAGCAAGTATTTGTCTTTGGCTTTCATTTCTGCCAAAAGCAGATATTACACCTGTAGTTTTTATTTCATAAGTGTTAAAAATTCCTAAAAAATTCTTTACTTCATTAATATTAATATAACGACAAGAATTTCCCCATTTCACAAAATGTTTTCGTGCAAATTTGTGAATAACTGTGGCGGTTAAATTTTCAGCAAAGAGTAATTTACCACCTTTCTTTAATGCTTTATGTGCTTCAGAAAAAACTAATTTTTGTCTTTCAATGTTATTATTTCTACCAATAGAGGGAATGATTGATTTAAATACAATAATATCAAAAAAATTTTCATAAGGTAAATGCAAAGCATCAATATTCTCATAAATTATGAAATCTAATACATTATATTTAGAATGCAGTGGTTTGGCATTAGTTTCTACATCTTTATAATCAGAACAAATCACTTTTTTACCTTTTAAAGCTAACCAAAGAGATAGCCCACCTTTATTAGCTCCAATTTCTAAACAATTGTTCACTTCATTCCAATTAATTTTTTCTTCCCAATATTGAAGGGCATGAGACCATGATTTAACATCCCATTGGATGATGTCGTTTATTAGGTTATCATTCATATTATTAATTTTTTTAATTAATTTTTAATGAGATAATTAAAAACAAAATTATTAAAATTATTTTTTTCATTGTTTTACATTTTTAATTTTATTTTCTAATTGCTCTACGATTTGTTTTTGCTGTTCAAAAACATACAGCGTTAGCTCCTCTACTTTTTTAGTAGTATGGTATTCATCTAAATAAAATCTATAAGGATTTGCATGATTTATATAAAAAATTATATAAATTATTGTTTTATTATTTGTAATGTTTCAACTTTTGATTTACTTATTATTCTTAATATATAAATACCTGATTTTAAATCTTGAGTTTCTATTTTTACACTAAAAATAAAGGTATATCTTGTTATTATTCCTTTATAATTTTTTACATTAACTTTTGATACTTTTAAATCTTAGTCTCCTAGTTTTAAAAAATTATAATAGTTTATTGCAACAACTTTTGCTTTTACAGAATCAACAGGATTTGCATAAATTATTGTTGTACATAAAAGAATGAATATCGTAATTAGTAATTTTCTCATCACTTTATGGTTTTATATATATAGGAATAGTTGTATCTTGATATTTTGTCCCATTATCTTCTTCATATTCAATGATAAATTGTTGTAAACTTGTTGAATCTGGTGGAGTATTTAAAAATAATTCAATATCTTTAGTACATATTGGTTCATTATTAAGATAATAATCCAAAGCAATTGGATCTTGAGTCATCATATAAGTTGCTTTTTTAAAAAAAATGTCAAAAATTGAATTTAATAAAGAATTTTCAGTAAAATTATCATTATATCTATTTATGGTATATATATTTATTTTTTTTATTCTACCTAAAATAGAATCCTTATGACCGCTGCAAAATTCATGCGATAAATATTCAGTATTAAAATGTAATTTAATAATTAAAGAATCATAACTACAAGAATCATAAATATTTAGATTGCTACAATAATGACTATAATCTTCAGCAATATTTGATATATTTCCTTCACATATTCCTATAATCATATCTGTTGTTTTTAATTCCCATGTACATTCATCTGGTTTATGAGGGCAAGCTACAAATACAATGGATATAGCTATAAGAAAAGTTATTTTTAAATAAGGACTATAGGTGGGTTCTAAAAATTCATTTTTTTACTTTATAATTCAAAAAAATAATAAAACTTATCTACCAATTTTTTCAAATCAATGCAATATTATTATAATTTTTTGAATAATTATATAAAAAATTTGTTTTTTACAATTTTTTTTATTTATTTACATATTTATCTAATTATTTATCTATCAACTATTTAGCTTTGCAATATGTTTAACCGAACAACTTGTTCGTATCGAAATAAATTATATGTTAAATTTATTAGCCCAATAATGCCTGTCGCTCTGACAATGCCAACAGAACGTACTATTAAACCATTCATACTTTGTTCCATAAAAC
>JAGPKW010000146.1 GCA_018053685.1 Patescibacteria group bacterium | reverse complement strand
TCTCTACTATCTCTACACTGTATAAACCTCTCTTTAATTGCTTTTTGTTCACTATTACCTTTTTACTATTAATATCTTTTACTGCCTTCTTGAATTCCTTCTTAGGTTTTACACATAGTACATTACTATCTGTTATCCTTTTATTCAGTTCTTTTTTTAATTGTTCATTCTTAACTTTTTTATCTCCTACATGTTTAAAAAGTAAATTCCCTTCTCTGTCTGTAACTACTAATACTGCTACTTTGGGATGTCGCTTCTTCTTTGCTTTTTCATATTCTTCTCTGCTGTTGTATTTACTTTTCCACCTCCGCCTAATTCAAGTTTTCCATATTTCAAATCTATTTCAATGCCTCCGCAAGTTTGATAATTTCCGTGTATTTCAGAAGGATTTCCCAAATAATCGTATCTCACGGCATCATTTAAATATAAATCTGATCTTTTATAAACATTTGAATAAGTATCCCAAATGCCTAACCATAAATTATCACTTATTATTAAATCTTGTGTAGGATATGCTGAATAACGAAATTCATTGAAACTATTTTTATTATAAAAATTTACTAAATAATTATCTGTCCAGTTTCTGCTATTAAGGAAACCACCTAATATTATATAACCACTTTCATCTTTTTTCTCAGTTTGTCTAATAAAATCGGAAGATAAATTTGTTACATTCCATGTCCATTCATATTCTTCTATATTCCATTGTATTCTGTTTTCTCTGAATACCCTACTAATATCTGCTTTAAGATCACAATCACTTATATTATCTACTAAGTACCTGTAATAATCATGTATGTTCATGCATTTATCACCTGCTATATAGCCTTGCATACCTGTTGGATGGTCAACTAATGGCTTGCAAATATTATAAAAACTTAATTCAATATCATCTACTGATTTCCATCCATATATTCCTTGACCACTGTCATTCCAACCATGAATACTAAAACCAGGGATAGTATTGGGCAGCCCTTTTCCAGCACCATCCCATAAATCATAAATTGCACAGGCAATATAATATTCTGAACGAAAACCATTATTAATATTCGATGAATTAGGCCATGAATGATTATGACTTCTACTTTCATTTGGAGGCCATCCACCATTATCAAATCCATATTCATCGTCTTCTGCCCAATAAGCAGCATCAAGTATCATGCGTATAGCTTCAGCCCAACCTTCAACCCATGCAAGACTGCTCGTGTTTTCTTTATCCCATCCATGATCAGCACATCCATTTTCCCCATAAGGATATGTAAAATTATTACTTTGTAATTTATACATTGTATAATGGCCAAATTCGTGATAGGGTGTATTTTCTTTATCTCCAGCATGATCTGTTAAAAAAATATTTCCTAACATGTAAAAACTTCCTGTTATAGAAGGTGTTACATCAATATTAATATGAATTGTTAATCTTTTTCCTAACGGTCTATTTTCTGCTTCAAAATAGCGAAAACCATTATTAGCCCAGTGTACTGTTCTAAAAGCATCATAATAATTACTTTCATCATAAGCTAATATTGTTTCTATTTGATTCCACCCTGCATTTTGTGGTACCGATATTTGCTCTGAATTAACTTTATAATTACTTCCAATCAAATTAGTTGAATGTATTTGATAGTCGCTATTTGTTCTTGATTTAAAACGAAGAAAAAGTTCCATATTTTCTCCTTCAAATTTTTGATTTGTAGAATAATGTATTTCAAAATACCCATGATTATCTGTATATGTTGTTTCAATAGTTTCTGCCCATAATGCATCCTGATCCATTAATTTTACTTTTATTCCTGTTAATGCCACTAAAGCGGGATTGCCTAAATCATTATTAATTTTTGTATATAAATGACCATAAACAACACCTGTGAAAATTTTACTTTTTTCACCCGATATATTTGTTGAATCAGGTCCATCTCCAATGCTTTTATAATAATCCACAGAATCTGGAGGTACGGGTTTCATTAAGACAGCATAAGACAAACCTTGCATTTTTACTTCTCTGTATTCATCCTGCCAGTCATCTTCCCAATCTCCTATTTCCCAATTAATATAAACACTTGTATCAATATTTGATTCGGGAATATTACTAGGGTCTATATAGATACGTGTTGTATCAGGATTTTCTATAGGAGTAAACCAACGTCTCGGTAAATTCTGAAAATCTTGTAAATTCCATATCTCTATAGTATTATATGGAGTAAAATAAACCATTGCAGATGTTGAGATTTCTTTTTCAATAGTATTATCAGATGTAACAAATTGAATAATACTAATTTTTTTTGGATAAAATGGCAAATTATTAACAGGATAATTTACTGTAACTGTGAGTAGTATTGTATCTTCAGGATAATATACATTGCCTTTTATTACGGGTGCTATATTAGCACTCCACCCATCAGGTAAAATAAATTGTGTACTTTTATTATAAGCAAATGTAACAGTATCAATAAATTTGTATTCAATTGTAAAATTAAATGTGCCATTTACAATATTATATTCTTCGCTAATTACTTCTCCATATGCAGTATTTGATACTCCTGCAAAAATGGTTGAAACATGAATTATAAAGGTAACAATGATTGATATTATTAGCTTTTTCATTTTGTATTGTTTTAAGATTAGTGGTTAATAATTAATATGATAAGATTTTAAATTCCATACTATATTTGTATCAACTGATAAATTGTTAATGTATAATGTTTTAATTTCCTTACGAAC